>JACMOY010000006.1 GCA_014377795.1 Actinomycetota bacterium
AGGGTGAACCCGGCCCGGTCGACGGCGACCTTGATCAGGTCGAGCGCGTCGGTGGCCGAGGGCAGGTTCGGGGCGAAGCCGCCCTCGTCGCCCAGGCCCGTGGCCAGGCCCTTCTCCTTCAGCACGCCCTTGAGCGCGTGGTAGGTCTCGGCGCCCCAGCGCAGCGCCTCACGGAAGGTCTCGGCGCCGATCGGCGCGATCATGAACTCCTGGACGTCGACGCCGCTGTCGGCGTGCGCGCCCCCGTTGATGATGTTCATCATCGGCACCGGCAGCACGTGGGCGTTGGGGCCGCCGACGTAGCGGAACAGCGGCAGCCCGGCCGACTCGGCGGCGGCGCGGGCCCCGGCCAGCGAGACGCCGAGGATCGCGTTGGCGCCGACCTTGGCCTTGTTGTCTGTGCCCTCCAGCTCGATCATCGCCTGGTCGACCAGCCGCTGCTCGGAGGCGTCCAGGCCCAGCAGCGCCGGCCCGAGGTCGTCCAGGACCGCGAGCACGGCCTTCTCGACACCCTTGCCGCCGTAGCGGCCGGAGTCACCGTCGCGGCGCTCGACGGCCTCGAACGCGCCGGTCGAGGCACCCGAGGGCACGGCCGCGCGGGCGATGGTGCCGTCGTCCAGGGCCACCTCGACCTCGACGGTGGGGTTGCCGCGCGAGTCCAGGATCTCGCGGGCGCCGACGGCCTCGATGCTGGCCATGGGGGTGCTCCTTCGTCGACGACGGATGTCGGCCCGAGCCTACTGGCGGGTGCCCGGATCGCGGGGGTGCCCACGCCGGGCGAGGTTCACGACGCGGGCCGCTCGTGGACGACGACGCCGTCGACCAGGGTGAGGTCGGCGCGCGTCTGCGCGATCTCGGACGTCGGCACCGCGGTGGCGTCGCGGTCGAGCACCACCAGGTCGGCCAGGGCTCCGACGACCACCCGGCCACCGTCGTCCAGGTGGTTCAGGCGGGCCGAACCGCGGGTGTACGCCGACAGCGCGGTGCGCAGGTCGATCGCCTGCTCGGGCAGCAGGGCCGGCCGGGCCGAGCCCGGCTCGCGGCGCCTGACGGCGACCTGGATCGCGGCGAACGGGTCGGGTGTCGACACCGGCCAGTCCGAGCCCATCGCCAGGTTCGCGCCGGCTCGCAGCAGGTCACCGAAGGGGTACTGCCACCGCGCCCGCTCGTCGCCGAGCAGCGGGATGTTCAGCTCGTCCATCGCCGGCTCGTGGCAGGCCCAGAGCGCCTGCAGGTTCGCCGTGACGCCGGCGGGGCCGAACCGCCCGACGTCGCGGGGGTGCACCACCTGCAGGTGCGCGACGTGGTGGCGCAGGTCGGGCACGGCGAGCGGGTCGGCCGCCGCAGCCTCGAGTGCGTCGAGCGCCTCGCTGACCGCGCGGTCGCCGATCGCGTGCACGTGCAGCTGGAACCCGTTGCGCGCCAGTGTCTTGGCGGCCTCGACGAGCACCGCGGGGTCGACGTACGACAGGCCCGTGACGCAGCCGCAGCCCCCGAGGTACGGCGAGCTCATCCCCGCAGTGCGGCTCTCGACGACGCCGTCCTGCATCACCTTGACCGACGTGGTGCGGAACCTGCCGTCCTGGACTGCCGTGCTGACCGCGTCGCGGCGTCGCACGAGGTCTGCGACGGTCGCGTCGACGTCCTCGGTGTCACGCGGCCACCACAGGGCGCCGACCACGCGGGCGGTCAGCAGCCCGTCCTCGACCAGGGCCAGGTAGGCGTCGGTGGGGTCGGCGTGCCCGGCGTAGGCGCCGACGATCGCGTCCTGCCACCCGGTGACGCCCAGGGAGTGCAGGTGGGCCTGCGCGTCCAGCAGGCCGGCGACCTGCGCCGCGAGCGACGTCACGGGCAGGTGGGCAGTGACGAGGTCCATCTCCTGCTCGTGGAACGTCGCCGGATGGTCGGCCGGCAGCCCGATCCGTTGCAGCGCAGCGGTGTTGAGCCACATCGCGTGGTGACTGTTGTCGCGGAGCACGACGGGCCGCTGGGCGACGGCACCGTCGAGGTCAGCGGCTGTGGGCAGGCCGCCGACGAAGTGGTCCTTGGCCCAGCCACCGCCCTGGATCCAGTCGAGCGAGGGGTTGCGGTCGGCGTACCGGCGGACGGCGGCGAGCGCCTCGCCCGCGCTGCCGGCACCGCTGACGTCGCAGCCCAGCCGCTCGACGCCGGCCATCACCGGGTGCACGTGCGCGTCGGTGAACCCCGGCAGCAGCATCCGCCCGGCCAGGTCGACCACGTCGGACGGCGTCCCCACCATCGCGCGCACCTGGGCGTCGGGCCCCACCGCGACCACGCGTCCGTCCTCGACGGCCACGGCCGTCCCGGGGGCGAGCACCCGCTCGCCGTCGAACACCACTCCGCCGTGCAGCACCAGCGCGCTCATGGCCCCATCATCGGGCCCGCCGGCCCTGGTGGAGGCGTGCTGCATCACGCGGCGGGCAGATGTCGCATCAGCACCAGCTCGAGGACCGAGCCCGAGCGCCAACCTGCGTCGGAGTGGAGGTCAGGTGGGGGGTGGCGCGCCGCTGGCCGCGGGCACGGCGGTGCCGTCGACCGGTGCCGCTCGCCCGTCGGCGTCGTGGTGAACACCTCGTGGCGCGGCCCTGCCTCGACCCGCTGCGTCCATCCCGGAGCCTGCTTGGCGTGGTTGCAGGCCTCGCACAGTCCCTGGCCGTTCGCGAGGACGGTGGATCCGCCGTCTGCGAAGGGAT
>JACMOY010000056.1 GCA_014377795.1 Actinomycetota bacterium
ATCCCCCAGCCCAAGCCCAACCCCGCGGCGGCGCACGGGGACACCATGGGCCGCACCGTGGCGACCCGGGCCGACGCACAGGCGCACGTCGACGCCGGCGCGGACGGGGTGAAGGCGGGTGTGGGGCCTGGATCGATCTGTACGACGAGAGTCGTTGCTGGGGTGGGTGTTCCGCAGGTCACCGCCATCAACGAAGTCATGCGCGCCTGCCGTCCGGCGGGTGTTCCGGTCATCGGTGACGGTGGCCTGCAGTACTCCGGCGACATCGCCAAGGCCCTCGTCGCCGGCGCCGACACCGTGATGCTGGGCAGCCTGCTGGCCGGTGTCGAGGAGAGCCCCGGCGAGCTGGTCTTCACCAACGGCAAGCAGTTCAAGACCTACCGCGGCATGGGGTCGCTGGGGGCGATGTCCAGCCGGGGCCCGAAGAAGAGCTTCTCCAAGGACCGCTACAGCCAGGCCGACGTCACCAACGACGACCACCTCGTGCCCGAGGGCGTCGAGGGTCAGGTGCCGTACCGCGGGCCGCTGAGCTCGGTCGCGCACCAGCTCGTCGGTGGCCTGCGCCAGTCGATGTACTACGTCGGCGCCGCCACGATCCCGGAGCTGCAGGAGCGGGGGCGCTTCGTGCGGATCACCGCCGCCGGGCTCAAGGAGAGCCACCCGCACGACGTCCAGATGACCGTCGAGGCCCCGAACTACAGCGGGCAGTGATGGCGGACGTCGAGATCGGCATCGGCAAGACCGGTCGGCGGGCCTACGGGTTCGACGACATCGCGATCGTCCCGTCGCGGCGTACCCGCGACCCCGAGGACGTGTCGCTGGCCTGGGAGATCGACGCCTACCGCTTCGAGCTGCCGCTCATGGCCAGCCCGATGGACGGCGTCGTCTCGCCCGAGGTCGCCATCACCCTGGGCCGGCTCGGCGGCCTCGGCGTCCTGGACCTCGAGGGCCTGTGGTCGCGGTTCGACGACCCCGAGCCGCTGCTGGCCGAGATTGCCTCCCTGCCGGTCGAGACCGCCGTGGCCCGGATGCGGGAGATCTACGCCAAGCCCATCGAGGCCGACCTGATCAGCGCTCGCGTCAAGCAGGTACGGGACGCCGGGGTGACCGTCGCGGCCGCGCTGACCCCGCAGCGCACCGTGCAGTTCGCCCAGACCGTGATCGACGCCGGCGTCGACCTGTTCGTCATCCAGGGCACAGTGGTCTCGGCCGAGCACGTGTCGACGCGCAACGAGCCGCTCAACCTCAAGCGCTTCATCGCCGAGCTCGACGTGCCGGTCATCGTCGGCGGCTGTGCGACGTACCAGAGCGCGCTGCACCTGATGCGGACCGGCGCGGCCGGGATCCTCGTCGGCGTCGGGCCAGGTCAGGCCAACACCACCCGGGCGGTCCTGGGCCTGGGAGTGCCGATGGCGACCTGCATCGCAGACGCTGCCGGGGCGCGCCGCGACTACCTCGACGAGTCGGGCGGCCGCTACGTCCACGTCATCGCCGACGGCGGTATGA
>JACMOY010000057.1 GCA_014377795.1 Actinomycetota bacterium
AAGCCCGACGTCTACCACGCCTACCAGGCGGCCCTGATCGGCCTGCTGCCCCCGGCGCGCAGCATCGCCGCCGCTGTGCGCGACCGCTGAGCGCCCGCAGTGGCGATGCGCGGCGACTCGTGGTCAGCGGCCACGGTGTCCGCAGTCGACGGCGCGCGACGCGGTCTGTGGCTGGTGCCCGTGGGCGCGCTGGCCGTGCTCGTGCATCGTGCGCCTGCGCGTGGCCTCGGCGGGCAGCACCTCTCGGGTCAGCTGAGCTGCGGGCCGACTTGCTCGGCGACGAAGGTCGTGACCACGGCGTCCCACCGCTCGGGATCGGTGTTCCACTCCTTGGTGTGTCGTCCCTGCTCCCACGGCTCGACGGTGACCAGGTCCGGCCGGGCTCGTCCCAGGGCGAGCGAGGGGCCGTTGGGGACGAACTCGTCCCCGTCGGAGTGGATCAGCAGCACCGGCAGCTGCAGCTCGGCGGCGCGGGTGACCCAGTCGAGGCGGCGCAGGTCGAGCGGCTCGCTGAGCCCGATCACCCTGCGGCCCAAGGGGTGTCGCAGCATCGAGTGACCCATCCGGGTCAGCCGGTACGGCAGGTGGTTGACCCCTGACTGGTGGTCGAGGACGGCGTGCCAGTCGACCACCGGCCCGTCCAGCACCACGGCCCGCACCCGGTCGGACAACCACGACCGGGTCGCGGCCTGCAGCACGATCGCCCCACCCATCGACCAGCCGAACAGCACCACGTCGGCGGCGCCGTGCTCGACGGCCCACAGCACGGCGGCCTCGACGTCGCGCCACTCGCTGTCACCGAGGTGGTAGCGACCGGTCGCGTCGCTGGGTGACTCCGCGTCGTTGCGGTAGGAGCAGACCAGCACCGAGAGCCCGATCGCCCGCATCGGCTCGACCGCCCGCAGGCACTCCTCGCGGGTCGCGCCGCGGCCGTGCACCAGCAGGGCCCACGTGGTGGCCGGCCCCTCGGCGGGTACGTACCACGCGCGCATCGGGCCCAGCTCGGTCTGGACCTCGACGTCCTGGTGGGACACACCGAGCGCCGACTGCGGCGTGCCCTCGTAGTAGTAGCCGTTCCACCGCGCCGGCCCGGCCCGCAGCACCCCGCGGTCGACGTGCTCGAGCCGGCGGACGACGACCTCGCCGTCCGCGTGCTCGACGCCGCCGAGCCGGGCGTGGCCTTCTCGGCCGTCGAACCACAGGCCGTAGCGGCCCGGGGCGGTCGTCTCGGGCGTCGCCTGCAGCGTCACCGTCGGCGGGTCGGCGGCCAGGTCGACGTCGATGACCCAGACGTCGTCCGGCTTGACGTGGTTGGGCGTGACGACCTGGCGGGTGAAGTAGGCCGCCAGCCCCGCAGCGCCCGCCGTCAGCGCACCCGCGGCGCCCGCCGACACGGCCAGGCCGATCCGCAGGCCGGTACGGGCGCGGCTCATACGCGTTGCGCCCCGGCCGCGCGCCGGCGCACGGCGAGGGCCCAGAACACCAGGGGCACCTGCAGCGGCAACCGGGCCAGCGCGATCACCTGGGTGAGGGTGCTCGCGTCGGTGCGAACGGCGGTCACCGCCATCTGCACGTTGGCCGGGAACACCGCGACGAACAGCGCTGCGGTCGCGAGACCCGCGAACCGACGGGTACGAGCCACTGCAAGGCCTGCGGCACAGGCGATCTCGGCCACACCGGAGGCGTAGACCCACGGCACCGGGTCGCCGAGCTGGCTCGGGACGATGGACGCGAACGGGTCGGGCTTGACCAGGTGCAGCACGCCGGCCGCTGCCAGCAGCAGCGACAGCGGGGTCCAACCAGGCAGGCGAGGGGCCATGCCCGCAGCCTCCCACGCCGCGCCGGACGGACGGTACGCGGCGACCGCGTGGATCACCGGCTGCGCCTCGCAGACGTGACCCGGCCGTGGACGGGATGAGCGGGCGGTGATGCTGGGCCTGGCCGTGCGGTACCCGCTCCCGACCCCGGACGTCCGGGCGTGGAGCATCCGCACGCTTCGGCCGGACCGGTCCCTCACGCTGTGCCGTCGAGGACGTCGCTCAGCGCGAACCGCACGGGACGCTCGGGCTGGGCGTAGGTGCAGCTGGACCGGTCGCGGTCGGGGCGCCAGGCGACGAACTGGCTGGTGTG
>JACMOY010000058.1 GCA_014377795.1 Actinomycetota bacterium
GAGGAGATGACCGAGTCCGACGTCATCGGCCAGACCGCCCTGGTCTTCGGCCAGATGGACGAGCCGCCAGGCACCCGGCTGCGGGTGGCGCTGTCGGCGCTGACCATGGCCGAGTACTTCCGCGACGTCCAGAACCAGGACGTGCTGCTGTTCATCGACAACATCTTCCGGTTCACCCAGGCGGGTTCGGAGGTCTCGACCCTGCTCGGTCGCATGCCGTCCGCCGTCGGGTACCAGCCGACCCTGGCCGACGAGATGGGCGTGCTGCAGGAGCGGATCACCTCGACCCGGGGTCACTCGATCACCTCGATGCAGGCGATCTACGTGCCGGCCGACGACTACACCGACCCGGCCCCGGCGACGACGTTCGCCCACCTGGACGCCACCACCGAGCTCTCGCGCGACATCGCCTCGCTCGGCATCTACCCCGCCGTCGACCCGCTGACGTCGACCTCGCGGATCCTGGACCCGCGGTACATCTCGGCCGAGCACTACAACACCGCGGTGCGCGTCAAGCAGATCCTGCAGCGCAACAAGGAGCTGCAGGACATCATCGCGATCCTCGGCGTCGACGAGCTGTCCGAGGAGGACAAGACGCTGGTCTCGCGCGCCCGGCGCATCCAGCGCTTCCTGTCGCAGAACACCTACGTCGCCAAGCAGTTCACCGGAATCGAGGGTTCGACGGTCCCGCTGGACGAGACCGTCGACGCCTTCACCAAGATCGCCGACGGCGACTACGACCACATCGCCGAGCAGGCCTTCTTCATGTGCGGCGGGCTCGAGGACGTCGAGCGCAACCAGGAGCGCATCCAGAAGTCGCTCTGACCTGACCAGAGACCACGAACGGGGCACGGAGAACACCTCCGGTGCCCCGTTCGTGCTGTCTCGGCTTCGGTGTCTGGACGTCGGGGTCGGCCTCGCCGCCGGGCAGGCGCTGGCGGGGTCGTAGGGCGGCACCGCGCTGACCTAGTACCATTCGCTCACCACCTGTCGCACCGCCTTTTCCGCGGTGCACCGACGACCCGGAGGACGCCCGTGACGCTCAAGGTCGAGCTGGTGGCTGCCGACCGCAAGGTCTGGAGCGGTGACGCCGCGCGCGTCATCGCCAAGACCACGGACGGCGAGATCGGCATCCTCACCGGTCACGCACCCCTGCTGGGGGTGCTCGTCGATGGCGAGATCCGGATCACGGGCGAGGGGGCCGACGTGGTCGCCACCGTCGACGGCGGGTTCTTGTCGGTCGACCACGATCGCGTGACGATCGTCGCCGAGACGGCGAACGTCGGCTCCGAGCACGCCGGCTGATCGCAGCACCGGCGTGAGCGACCTCCTGATCCCGCTCGAGGTCGTCGGCGCGCTCGTCGCCCTGCTGGTGGTGCTCATCGCGGTCTTCATCGCCCGACGCCGCTTCCTCACCCGCTACACGGGGACGTTCGAGTGCTCGCTCCGCACCTCGACCGACACCCTGGGCAAGGGCTGGGTGCTGGGGCTGGCCCGCTACGAGGCCGACCGGATCGAGTGGTTCCGGGTGTTCGACCTGTCCTGGCGCCCGCGGCGGGTGCTGCGCCGCGGCGACGTCCACGTCAGGGAGCGCCGCCATCCGCGTGGCCCCGAGGCTTTCGCGGTGATGGCAGGGTCGGTGATCGTGCGGTGCGCCGACGAGCACGGGCCGCTCGAGCTGGCGATGAGCGACCCGTCCTACACCGGGTTCGCGTCCTGGCTGGAGTCCGCGCCCCCGGGGCAGAACGTCTCGGTCGCCTGAGCCGGGCCGGCCCGCCTACTGCGGGATGGCCTCGCGCCCACCGCCGGGCACCCACAGGACGTCGCCACCGCGGTCGTGGTTGGCGTAGCGACCGAGCACGAACAGCAGGTCGGACAGCCGGTTGAGGTAGCGCGCCGTGAGCGGGTTCACGCCGGCCTCGTCGGCCGTGCCGTACGCCTCGATGGCCGCCCAGGTGGCCCGCTCGGCCCGGCGGGTCACCGTGCGCGCGACGTGCAGGTAGGCACTGCCCGGCGTACCGCCCGGGAGCACGAACGAGCGCAGCACCGCCAGCGGCTCGCCGAACCGGTCGCACGCCTGCTCGAGCTCCTCGATCCACGCGGCGTGCACGCGCAGCGGCGGGTGGTCGTACGTCGGGGCCAGCGGGGTGCACAGGTCGGCGCCGACGTCGAACAGGTCGTTCTGCACCCGGGTCAGTGTCGCGACGACGTCGGCCGGCAGGTCGCCGCAGGTCACGGCCACGCCGATGGCACTGTTCGCCTCGTCGACGTCGGCGTAGGCGACCAGCCGCGGGTCGGTCTTGTGGGTGCGGGACATGTCACCGAGCGAGGTGCTGCCGTCGTCGCCGGTGCGGGTGTAGATCTGTGAGAGGACAACCATGTCAGAACAGTAGCCTTGCCCGTCGTGGACAGGTTCCGGGTGGTCGGTGGTGGGCCGCTGCTGGGCGAGGTCCGCGTCGTCGGCGCCAAGAACAGCGCGCTCAAGCTGATGGCCGCCGCCTTGCTGGCGGTCGGTGAGAGCGTCCTGGTCAACGTCCCCGACATCGTCGACGTGAGCATCATGGCCGAGCTGCTGCGCCGGCTGGGCTGCGCTGTGGAGCACGACCCCGCCGCCGGCCGGGTGGTGATCGATGTCCCCGAGCGGCTGGGCCACCGGGCCGACTACGAGCTGGTGCGGGCGATGCGTGCCTCGATCAGCGTCCTCGGCCCGCTCACCGTGCGCTGCGGCCTGGCTGACGTCGCGGTGCCCGGCGGCGACGCCATCGGCTCGCGCGGGCTCGACCTGCATGCAGCGGGTCTGCGCTCCCTGGGCGCCACGGTGCACGTCGACCACGGCTACCTGGTCGCCGAGGCGCCGAACGGTCTGGTGGGCGCCCCCATCGAGCTGGCGTTCCCGTCCGTCGGCGCCACCGAGAACGTGCTGATGGCCGCGGTGCTCGCCCACGGCACGACGATCGTCGACAACGCCGCGCGCGAACCCGAGATCGTCGACCTCGCGCTGATGCTGCAGGCGATGGGCGCCGGCATCGAGGGCGCCGGCAGCTCGACCATCGTCGTCACGGGCGTGGCCGCGCTGCGCCCGGTGGAGCACCGTGTGGTGGGCGACCGGATCGCGGCCGGCACGTTCGCGTTCGCCGCTGCCCTCACCGGCGGCGACGTGATGGTGCGCGGCGTCGACCCCCGGCACCTGGGCATCGTCGTGGACTCGCTGCGCTCGGCCGGCGCGACCGTGACGCCCGAGCCGGCGGCCCTTCGGGTCGTCGGCCCCCGTCGGCCGCGCGCGATCGACGTCGCGACGCTGCCCTACCCGGGGTTTCCCACCGACCTGCAGCCGTTCGCCCTGGTGCTGGACGCCGTCGCCACGGGCGCCGCGATGGTCACCGAGAACATGTTCGAGGCCCGGTTCCACACCGCGGCCGAGCTCGCCCGGCTCGGGGCCGACGTCCGCGTCGACGGGCACCACGCCCTGGTGCGCGGTGTCGAGCGGCTGTCGGCGGCACCCGTCGTCGGCAGCGATATCCGGGCTGCCGCCGCCCTGGTGCTGGCGGGGCTGGTAGCCGATGGCGTGACCACGGTCGAGGGGGTCGACCACGTGCGCCGCGGGTACGTCGACTTCGCGGCCGACCTGCGGGCCTTGGGCGCCGACGTGGTGACCGAACCCGCCGAGGACCTGCCGGCCGTGGTCCTGGGTGCGGGACGGAATGGGGCTCGGGGTTAGGACGTGCCGCGCAGGATGGCGCGGGCGACGCGCTCCTCCTGCGGGAACACCATGACCCGCGGGCCGCTCGTCGTGGGGGCCAGCGTGGCGCGGATGCCCACGCCGACCAGTCTGGCCCGGATCAGCTCGGCCTCGACGAAGCTGGCCGGCGAGGCGACCGGGACGAGCAGGCCGTACTCGTCCTCGGCGCCGACGCGGGCCGGGCGCGCGACGACCGAGCTGCCCCGGCCGAAGGTCCAGCGCAGCAGCAGCACCAGCACGACCACCGCCGCGACGGCGATGATCGGACCATAGAAGGCGGAGTAGCTGCCCCAGGACGCCACGGTTGATTGTGGGGGTGCTCCTCGTCCAGCGCCACCCGCGGCGCGCTCGACGTCCCGCGCCCGGCTGCGGATCGATACCCGATTGTGACCAGATCGTGAGCGCGCCGCGACGTGCCCACCCGCGCCGCTGGGCATGCTTGGCCCCAGTTCGCGTGCCAGGGGGCGCGCGGCGAGAGGTGGGGACCATGATCGAGCTGACCCGTGCTGCGCGCCAGGATGCACCCACCCGCGGTGCCCAGGTCGACGAGGTGGTCGCCGGGGCCGAGCTCATCGTCCGCGGGCGGTTGGACGTCGGGTCGGTGGGGGCCGTGCGCGACGCGCTGCACCGGGCCGTCGACCTCGGCAGCGACGACCTGATCGTGCACCTGGATGACGTCGAGGTGCACGACGCGACCGGCCTCGGTGTGCTGCTCGGAGCCCACCGCCGGGCCCGGCTGGCCGGCCGACGCCTGGTGCTGGTCGGCGTCCCGGGTCGACTGGAGCGGTTGATCCGACACACCCGTCTGCACCGGGTGCTGGTGCGCGGCGAGGCGCCCGTCTCGGCCTGAGGACGCACCACCACCCACCACGATCGGCTCCCCGTCATGATGGGCGGGTGCAGCTGGCTCTCGCGATGGTGTCGCTGGTCGTCGTCGTGACCGTCGTCGCGGGACTGGCCGGCCGGGTCGGTGCGTCGCCGCCACTGGTGCTCGTGCTGGTGGGTGTCGTCGGGGCCTACCTGCCGTTCGTCCCCGACGTGCGGCTGGACCCCGAGCTCGTGCTGGTCGGGCTGCTGCCGCCGCTGCTGTACGCCACGTCGATCCGCACGTCGCTGGTCGACATCCGTGCCGACCGTCGCGCGATCGGCCTGCTGTCGGTGGGGGCGGTGATCTTCTCGACCGTCGCGGTCGCCCTGGTCGCGTACGCCGTGGTGCCCGGCGGTTTCACCCTCGCGGCGGCGTTCGCCCTCGGAGCGGTCGTCGCCCCGCCGGACGCCGTCGCGGCGACGGCGGTAGCGCGCCGGGTGGGGATGCCGCGCCGGCTGGTCTCGCTGCTCGAGGGCGAGAGCCTGCTCAACGACGCGACCGCCCTCGTCGCGCTCAACACCGCGCGCCTCGCCATGGCCGCCAGCGTGTCGTTGCTGGTGGTCGTGAGGGACTTCGCGACGGCGGCACTGGGCGGTCTACTCACCGGGCTGGTCGTGGCGGTGGTGTTCGCCCGCGTCCGGCGGGTGGTCGACAACCCGGTCATCGACACGGTCCTGTCGCTGCTGGCCCCCTTCGTCGCCTACCTGGCCGCCGAGGCGGTGCACGGCTCCGGCGTCCTGGCGGTGGTGCTGACCGGCGTGGTGCTGGCCCACAGGTCGCACCTGCTTCAGTCCGGCGCCTCGCGGTTGGCTGAGGCGAGCAACTGGCGCACCGTGCAGTTCCTGCTGGAGAACAGCGTCTTCCTGCTGATCGGCCTGCAGCTGCCGTTCGTGCTGAGCCAGGCCCGGGCCCAGGTGGCCGACGGGCGGCTCGCGCTGGTCTGCGCAACGGTGCTGCTGGCGGTGCTGGTCGCCCGACCCGTCTACGTCTTCGCGGCCGTGGTGGTGTTCCGCCTGCTCGCACGGCGGTTCGACGTCGAGGCGTGGAGCTGGCCGTACGCCACGGTCGTGTCCTGGGCGGGGATGCGGGGCGTGGTCACGCTGGCCGCGGCCTTCTCCCTGCCCGAGTCCACCCCGCAGCGCGGGGTGCTGCTGCTCGCGGCCTTCGTCGTCGTGGTCGGCACGCTGCTGCTGCAGGGCCTGACGCTGCCCGCGCTGGTGCGCCGGATGGGGCTGCCCGCCCCGGACGCGGCCGAGGACGCGCTGCAGCGAGCCGCGCTGCTCACCGAGGTCGCCTCGGCCGGGCAGGCTCGGCTGGAGGCCGAGCGCGCCCAGAACGACCCGCAGGACGTCGTCGACCAGCTGACCGAGCGCTCGCGCCGCCGCGCCGATAGCGCCTGGGAGCGCCTCGGTCGGGCCAACAGCGAGTACGAGCCGCCCACGGCGACCTACGTGCGGTTGCGGCTGGCGATGCTCCAGGCCGAGCGGCTCGCGGTGGTCCGGGCGCGGGACGAGGGCAGGTACGACAACGACGTCCTGCGCTCGGTCCAGGCGGTGGTCGACATCGAGGAGTCGCTGCTGGACCGCACCGAGGTGCAGAGCGAGCGCCTCAGCGACCGGCTGACCGCGGTGAGCGGCGGCGCCGGGTGCGACCACCTGCGAGAGGCCCCGGTCGGCGTCCGCCCGCGCACGCCGCAAGGCTGCGAGGGGTGCCTGGAGGAGGGCAGCACCTGGGTGCACCTGCGACTGTGCCTGGCCTGTGGCCGGGTCGGGTGCTGCGACTCGTCGGCGCGGCGCCACGCCGACGCGCACTACGCCGAGACCGGGCACCCCGTGATGCGCAGCTTCGAGCCGCACGAGGCGTGGCGCTGGTGCTACGTCGACGAGCTGCTGGGCTGAGAAGGCTGTGCTGCAGCACATCGAGGCCTTCTACGACGCCGTCCCGCGCGCGGGCGCCCGCGTCGAGCGGGTTGGGCCGTTGACGCTGTTCGTCCGTGAGGGCGTCGGCTGGCCCTACTACGCCCGGCCGAGCCCGGGGACCGGACCGATCACCGCGGACGACGTCGCCGCGGTGCGCCGTCGCCAGGTCGAGCTGGGCGTCCCGCAGGCGCTGGAGTGGGTCGCGGACCTCGCCCCGACCCTGGCCGGGGCGGCGCAGCGGGCCGGGCTCGTCGTCCGGCACTGTCCGCTGCTCGTGCTGTCGGGTGCGCCCGTAGCGACGGACGTCGCCGCGACCCTACGGGTCCTGTCAGGCGGCGAGCCCGACCTGGCGGTCGCCGAGGCGGTGGCGCACGTCGGTTTCGGGGCCGGGATCGGCACGCGGGTGGGGCCGGCCGGGCCGGTCGAGCGCGACGCAGCGGCGCTCGCCGGTGACCCGGCGCCGATCGAGCGGTTGCGGGCAGCGCTCGCCGACGGGTCGGCCGCGCGTGCGGTGGCGGACGACGCGGCGCTGGGCCCGGTCGCCGTCGGCGGATACCAGCACGCACTGGGCGTCGCCGAGATCGTGGGTGTCGCGACGCTGCCCGCGTTGCGCCGCCGAGGGTTGGCCGCCGCCGTGACCGCGCGACTGGCCGAGCTGGCGAGCGAACGCGGCCTGACGACGGTGTTCCTGTCGGCCCAGGACGACGACGTCGCGCGCGTCTACGAGCGGATCGGGTTCACCCGGATCGGCACGGCCGGCCTCGCCGAGCCCGCCTGACCCACCCAAACCCCGGCACTTGCTGCCCTACCTGCCATCACCTCCCCGAGACAGGCGGCAGGTAGTGCAGCAAGTGCCGTTGTGGGGGTGACGACGGTCACGGTTCGCGGGGCTGCCGCGCC
>JACMOY010000059.1 GCA_014377795.1 Actinomycetota bacterium
ACATCCGGCTCGGGCCGTCCCTGTGGGCGCTGGTCGGCGGCGCGCCGCCCGGTGGGGACGGCTGGGGCTGGCAGGCCGAGCAGCACGACCTGCCGCCCGTGGTGCACGCCGCCGTCCCGGCGCCCGAGGTCGTGCCGGACGTCGAGCCTGAGGTCGAGCGGGCCGCTCAGCTCAGCCTGTTCTGAGCGGCCCGCCCCGCGTCAGAGCGCGGCGTACAGCGCCTGCTCGAACGCGCCGTACATCGCCATCGCCTCGGGGGTGATGAAGGGCAGCGAGTTGGTGTAGATCGAGGCGCACACGCCGGAGTCGGGGTCGACCCAGAAGTGGGTGTTGAACAGCCCGGCCCACGCGCCGGAGCCGGCCTTGCGGCCACCGGGGACGTCCTGGGTGTTGAGCAGCAGGCCGTAGCCCCACTTGAAGCCCGGGCCCGGCCGGAACGCGTCGGTGGTGCCGGGGTCGGCGGTCTCGATCTCGGCGGGGAAGTCGAGGTCACCGATCTGGTTGGTGAAGGCGGCCTGCACCGTCTGCTCGGACAGGATGCGGGTGCCGTCGAGCTCGCCGCCGCGCAGCAGGGCCTGCTCGAAGCGGATGTAGTCGCGCGGCGTGGAGTACAGGCCGTGGCCGCCGGCCCACCACTCCGGCTCCTGGTTGAGGATCTCGCCGGCGCTGGACCAGCCACCGCCCTCGGCGGGCAGGTGGACGCCCACGGTGTTGCCCTTGGCCGGCTCGTCGAGCAGGAACGCCGTGTGGTCCATTCCCAGGGGGCCGGTCACGCCCTCTTTCACCGCGACGTCGAGCGAGACCCCCGAGGCGGACTCGACGACCTTGCCCAGCCAGTCGGTGTTGATGCCGTAGATGTACTGCGTGCCGGGGTCGGCCAGCATCGGGGCCATGAGGGCGATCACCTTGCCGGGCACCACGTTCGGCAGGCCGGTGACGGCCTCGTACCGCTTGAGCTCCTCGCTCCAGAAGAAGTACCCGAAGCCGGCGGTGTGGGTGATCAGCTGCTTGACGGTCGCCTTGCTGGCGGGGGCGCGCAGCCGCGGGGTGTCCCCGTCGAACCCGTCCAGCACCTGGATCTCGGCGAACTCGGGGCAGTACGTCTGGACCGGCGCGTCCAGGTCGAGGGTGCCCTTCTCCATCTGCTGCAGCGCCACGGTCGTGGCCACCATCTTGGTCATCGACATGATGCGGAACTGCGTGCTGGTGTCGTCGTCGCCGGGCTCACCGACGTCGCGCGGGCCGAAGCCGCCCTCGTAGATGATGCCGTCGCGGTCGGCCGCGATGGCCGCGACGTGCGGCACCGCCTTCGACTCCACGGCTGCGGCGAGGACCTGGTCGATCTTCGACCGGTCGATGGCTGGGCTCACGTGGGGACCTCCGTGCTCGTGGACGCCGAAGCGCCGCGCTCGTCGTTGAGTGAGAGCAACATCGCACCCTGGCGACCGCAGGGACAAGAGCGCGTCAGGCGGAGTGCCTCGGGCGGTGTCGGGCGAGGTAGCGACTCTGCCCGTCGGCGAGCTCGGCAGTGACCTGCTCGTCGCGCTCGGCGTCGACGGCTGCGTACACCGCGTCGTCCGTGCTGGTGGCGGGCCGCGGCAGCAGGGTCACGACCGGGTGCGGCTTGGTGTCGGCGACGGGTTTGCTGTCGGCGAGGGTGCGGGCGCCGAGCAGCACGTCGGCCAGGATCGTCGCGGTCAGCACCGAGTCGACCGCGAGGTCGTGCCGGCTGGCCGTGCGCACGACCGACAGCCGGGGCGCGACACTCTGCCGGGACGTCGGAGCGGGTGCGGGGCTGGGCGACGCACCCGAGCCGACCGATGCGATGACCGCGACCGGGTGACCGAGCGCCGCCGCGGCGAGCCGGTGGCGCCCGGCGTACCCACGGCCCAGGGCTGCGGCGAGCACCACGGCCAGCAGTCGCCGTCGTGCGGTGCCGGAGCGGTGCGTACCTGTCAGCCGATCAGCCTACGAGCGCGCACCGTCCGCGCGCCGCAGGTGTCGCGCGGGCGCGGGCGTGTCGCGCGTGCCAGGCTCGCGCCATGACCACGGGTATGGCGACGGCCACCGACGCGCTGCAGCTGCTGGACTGGCGCGAGCGCAGCCACGAGCTGTACCGCGTCGTGCGCGCCCACGGCGACCCGGCCGTCGCCCACGCCCTGTGGCGCGAGGGTCGCGACCAGCTGCTGGGCTCGCACCCGGCGTCCCCGCTGGCCGCTCCGCACCGGGCCGCCTTCGACGGGCTGACGGTCGCCGACTACGACCCGGGCTACCGGTTTGAGGCGATGCTGCAGGACGCCGAGCCGCAGGCGCTCGACGTCGGGACCGGCACCGACGGCACCGTGTCGTTCGAGCGGATCGCCGTGGTGGTGCTGCCCCTGCCGGATGCCGAGGTGAGCCTGGACGTGTGGCGGCTGCGGTCCTACGGCGGTGGGTTGTTCGTGCCGCTGCGTGACGGCTCGTCCGGCGCCGCGACGTACGGCGGGGGCAGGTACCTGATCGACACGGTCAAGGGCGCGAACCTGGGCGGCAGCCCGGACGGCGGGATGCTGGTGATCGACCTGAACTTCGCCTACAACCCTTCGTGCGCCTACGACCCCGCGTGGGCCTGCCCTCTGCCGCCCGCCGGTAACGCCACCGACGTCGTCGTGCCGGTGGGCGAGCAGCACGTCGGGCCGTGGGTGGCGTGACAGCGGCTACTTGTCGACGTCGCCGACGACGAAGAACATCGAGCCGAGGATCGCGACCATGTCGCTGATCAGCGTGCCGGGCAGCAGCTCGGTGAGCACCTGCACGTTGCCGAAGGACGCCGACCGCAGCTTCAGCCGCCAGGGCACCTTGTCGCCGCGCGACACCAGGTAGTAGCCGTTGAACCCCAGCGGGTTCTCGGTCCAGCAGTAGGTGTGGCCCTCAGGCACCCGCAACACCTTCGGCAGGCGGACGTTGATCGGACCCGTTGCGAGAGAGCCCATCTCGTCGATGCAGGCGTCCGCCAGGTCGAGTGACACGTGCACCTGCTCCAGCAGGCACTCGAGCCGGGCCAGCGCATCGCCGTCCGTGCGCGTCACCACCCGGCCGGGGCCGCCAGGCCCGAACAGCCGGTCGTAGGCGAGGTACGGCTCGTCGCGGCGCAGGTCGACGTCCAAACCGCTGGCCCGCGCGATCGGCCCGCTGACGCCGTACGCCGCCGCGATCTCGCGGGTGAGGACGCCGACACCGCGGGTCCGCGCCTCGACGATCTCGTTGCCCGACACCAGGCCCTCGATGTCCGGCATCCGCCGCCGCACCGCTGACACTGCGGCGCGTGCCCGCCCGAGCCAACCGGCGGGCAGGTCCTCCTTCAGCCCGCCGACCCGGTTGAACATGTAGTGCATGCGGCCGCCGGACACCTCCTCCATCACCGCCTGCAGCTCCTCGCGCTCGCGGAACGCGTAGAAGATCGGGGTGATGGCGCCGAGCTCGAGGGGGTAGGAGCCGAGGAACATCAGGTGGTTCAGCACCCGGTTCAGCTCGGCCAGCAGGGTGCGCGCCCAGACCGCGCGCTCGGGCACCTCCATGCCCAGCATCCGCTCGACACCGAGCACCACACCGAGCTCGTTCGAGAACGCCGACAGCCAGTCGTGCCGGTTGGCCAGCACGATGATCTGGCGGTAGTCCCGCACCTCGAACAGCTTCTCGGCGCCACGGTGCATGTACCCGACGATCGGCTCGGCGGCCACGATGCGCTCGCCGTCCACCACGAGCTGCAGGCGAAGGACGCCGTGGGTGGCCGGGTGCTGCGGGCCGATGTTGAGCACCATGTCGGTGGTCTCGAGGCCGCCGGCGCCTATCCCGACGCTCAGCGCGCGTCCTTGCACCGGCTGGCTCACCCGCCGCAGTCTGCCACCCGCCCGCGCGGCACCGGTGTGCCAGCATGAACGCATGCGCAGCCCGGGGGACCCGATGGTGCCGGACGACGTCGCCTGGTCGGCCGTCTCGCCCCGCCTGGCGCTGGGCCGGCGCATCGTCGCGTGCGGCTCGCTGCTCGTCCTGGCCATCGCCGTCGTGGTCGTCGCCGGGGTCGCGGGGTCGCCGATCGCCTTCCTCGGTGCCCTGGTGCCGCTGGCGCTCGCCGGGTGGGTGTGGTGGCTGATCGGCCGGCAGGTCGCGGCGATCGCGTACGCCGAGCGCGACGACGACCTGCTGGTGCGCCGGGGCGTGATGTTCCGCTCGCTGGCGGTGGTGCCCTACGGCCGCATGCAGTTCGTCGACGTCGAGGCCGGCCCGCTCGACCGGGCCCTCGGTATCGCGCGCGTACAGCTGCACACCGCCGCCGCCCGCAGCGACGCCTCGATCCCGGGACTGGCCCCAGACCAGGCCGCCACCTTGCGCGCCCGCCTCGCCCGCCGCGGCGAAGCGCGCCTGGCCGGTCTGTGACCACCGAGGCGGCGAGCACGATCCCGGGTCGGACGCCCACGGACGGCGAGTGGCGTCCGCTGCACCCACTCACCCCGTTCGTGCGGGGCTGGAAGGTCGTGGCCGCAGCGCTCGTCGTGGTCGGTCAGCAGCGCGGCGGTGACCTGGCCCAGCGAGGGCTGCCCAGCCGCACCGAGGCCCTGATCACCCTGGCGGCGATCGCGGCCCTCGCCCTGCTGGCCGGGGGGTACGCCCTGCTCGCGTGGCGTCGGGCCCGCTACCGCGTGGACGCCGACGTGCTCCAGCTGCGCACCGGAGTCCTCTTCCGGCAGGAGCGGCAGGCCCCGCTCGACCGGCTGCAGGCCGTCGACGTCGTCCGCCCCCTGCTCGCGCGGTTCTTCGGCCTGGCCGAGCTCAGCCTCGAGGTGGCCGGCAGCGGCGACTCCTCGATCCGCCTGTCGCTGCTGCGCGAGGCCGACGCCCAGGCGCTGCGCAGCACCCTGCTGGCCCGGGCGGCCGGCCTGGCGTACGAGGGCGACGTCGCCCCCGAGGCGCCCGAGCACGAGGTGCTGACGGTTCCCGTTGCGCGCACCGTGGAGTCGTTGCTGCGCAACGGTTCCATGCTCGTCGGGTTGTTGCTGCTCATCGGCACGGTCGTCGCCGCGGTGGTGCTGGGCTCGCCCGCGCCGCTGGTCGGGTTGCTGCCCATCGGGTTCACCGTCGTCAGCGTCGTGTGGACCCGCTTCACCGGCGGCTTCGGCTTTCGCGTCGCGACCTCGCCGGACGGCGTCCGGCTGCACCACGGGCTGCTGACCACCCGGTCGCAGACCGTCCCGCCCGGGCGGGTGCAGGCGGTGCGGATGCGACAGCCGCTGCTGTGGCGGGGCCGCGACTGGTGGCGGGTCGAGGTCAACGTCGCGGGGTACGGCGGCGGCCGCAACCGGGACGAGGGGGCCGTCGAGGAGAACCTGCTGCTCACCGTCGGCACCCGGGCCGAGGCGCTGATGGTCGTCGGCCTGGCCCTGCCCGAGCTGGCAGCGGCCGCCGACATCGGCATCGACGTCGTCGCGGCGGGGCTGACCGGTCGCGGGTCGCAGGGTGGCTTCACGTCCAGCCCGCGCGGCGCCCGGTGGCTCGACCCGATCGGGTGGCGCCGGCACGGCGTGCTGGTGACGCGTGCGGTGCTGCTCGCCCGCCGGGGCGTGCTGGTGCGTGAGCTCGACCTGGTGCCGCACGCGCGCACCCAGAGCCTGGCCCTGCTGCAGGGTCCGCTGCAGCGGCGGCTGGGGCTGGCCTCGTTCGCGGTGCACTCCACCCGCGGCCCGGTGCGCCCCTCCGTGCAGCACCTGCCCGCCGACGTCGCGGCGGCGCTGCTGCACCAGCAGGCCGAGCGCGCGATGTCCGCGCGGGCCGACAGCACCCACGACGGCCGGTGGATGATGGGCCGGTGACCGGGCTCGACCTCACCGACCCGGCGGTCGTCGCGGACCCCTACCCGGCGTTCGCCGCGGCACGGGAGCGGACGCCGGTCGGCTGGCACGAGGGGCTCGGGCTGGTTGTCGCGCTGTCGCACCAGGGCTGCGACGCGGTGCTGCGCGACCGGCGCCTCGGTCGGGTCTTCACCCTGCGCGAGCCGCGCGCGGACTGGGACACCTTCAACTGGCTGCACGCCGACTCGATCCTGGACAGCGAGCCGCCCAAGCACACCCGCCTGCGCCGCCTGGTGGCCCAGGCCTTCGGGCGCGGGCACGTCGAGCGGCTGCGCCCGCGGGTCACCGAGCTGGCGGGCGCTCTGCTGGACGAGTGCGCCGACACCCTCGCTGCCACGGGCGGGTTCGACGTCCTCGCCGACTACGCCGAGCCGCTGCCCGTGCTGGTGATCGCCGAGCTGCTCGGCTGGCCCGAGGCCGACCGGCACCTGCTGCGGCCGTGGTCGCAGGCGATCGTGAAGATGTACGAGCTCGACCGCACCCCGGCTGCCGAGGCGGCCGCGCAGCGCGCCGGCGCCGAGTTCGCCGCGTACGTCGTCGAGCTGGCCGCCGCCCGCCGGGCCGACCCGCGGGACGACCTGGTGTCGCACCTGGTGCAGGTGCGCGACGGGTCGGACCGGCTGGACGAGCACGAGCTGGTCGCCACCGTGGTGCTGCTGCTGAACGCCGGCCACGAGGCGAGCGTCAACGGCTTCGGCAACGGTCTGGTGTCACTGCTCGACGCGCCCGACCAGCTGGACCTGGTGCGCCGCAACGCCTCTGACGACGAGCTGATCGCCCTGACGGTCGAGGAGATGTTGCGGCACGACTCGCCGCTGCAGCTGTTCGAGCGCACCGCCACGTCCGACGTCGAGGTGGCGACGTCGTCCGGGGTGGTGCGGCTGTCAGCCGGGCAGAAGGTCGCCGCCCTGCTCGGGGCGGCCAACCGCGACCCGGCCGTGTTCGCCGACCCCGACCGGTTCGTCGCCGACCGCAGCCCCAACCCGCACCTGGCGTTCGGGTCGGGCATCCACTTCTGCCTCGGGGCGCCGCTGGCGCGGCTCGAGCTGCAGGCCTCGCTGCCCCTGCTGCTGCAGCGGTTCCCCCACCTGGCGCTCGCCGGCCCGCCGGTCCGGCGTCCGACCTTCGTGCTGCGCGGCTACCAGACCCTGCCCGTCACCGCCTGATTCCTCCCCCCACCCCGCGTTCCTCCCCCCAACCGGCTCCGCAGGTCCGGTACGGGCGTCTTGCGGCGGGTCCGGGGAAACCGGGTGGGGGATAGGTCACGGGTCCAGCAGCCTCAGGGCCGCGGGCAGCGTCGGGCCGCGGGAGAGGACCAGCCAGCCGAACCCGCCGAGGCCGTCCGGGTCGAGCAGCTCGGCGGCCTCGCCGGCCCGCGCGAGCGCGGCCAGGTAGCCCATCGGGTCGGTGGTGGCCAGTGCCGCTGCGGGCCGAGCGGCGTCCACGCCGAGTGCCTGCAGGGCCCGTCGCTGGCTGGTGCGGACGCCGGCACCGGCCAGGGCGTCGAGGGCGACGTGGGCGGTGATGTCGCAGCTGCCGTCGGCCACGGGGGGCACCGCACGCCCGTCGCGGTAGCCGACCAAGGTGCCGGCGCTCGGCCGACTGAGCCGGTCGTGGGAGTAGTCGACGGCGAGCAGCAGGCTGCCGTCGGCGCGCGCGAGCAGGTCGGCCCAGGCGCGCTCGCGGGGCAGGCCCACCTCGACCCGGTCCCCGGGACGCGTCGTCGGCCACCATCGGGACGCCCAGGCCAGCTCGTCCGGCGACGCGTCCCCGCCCACGTGCTCGGTGCCGTCGTCGTCGACCTCGACGACGCGCAGCGCACCGTCGTCGCCCGGCCACCTGGACTGCCGTCGTCCGTCGACTGGCTGGGCGCACCCGGCGGGGCCGACCTGCCAGCCGACCTGGACGCCCGCGGCGCGCTCGGGGTGGCGCACGAGGGGCTCGA
>JACMOY010000060.1 GCA_014377795.1 Actinomycetota bacterium
CCCCCCCGCGGGCGCTGCCGCCCCTCCGGGGGGGCCCCGGGGGGGGCGAGCGGCCAGGTTGCGCAGCAAGATCGGCTTCGGGGGGAGGGGGGTCAGTCCTTGAGGTCGAGCAGGGGGGTGCCGCTGGCCACAGTCTGGCCGATCTCGGCGGCCAGGCCGCTGACGGTGCCGGCCTTGTGGGCGGTGATCGGCTGCTCCATCTTCATCGCCTCCAGGACGAGCACCAGCTCACCGGCGGCGACGACCTGACCGTTCTCGACCGCGATCTTGATGATCGTGCCCTGCATCGGCGCGACCAGCGCGTCACCGCCGGCCGCTGCACCGGCACGGCTGCCGCTGCTGCGGCGCGGGGCGGCCGGACGCGTCGAGCCAGCGCCTGCACCCGCACCCAGCCCGGCCGGCAGCACGACCTCGAGCCGCTTGCCCCCGACCTCGACGACGACCCGCTCGCGCGGTGCGGCCTCGGCGGGGACGTCATCCGCCGCGGGGTGCGCCGGGATCGTGTTGTCGAACTCGGTCTCGATCCAGCGGGTGTGGACGGTGAACGGGGCGGCGGCGTCCGCGGGGGCGAATGCGGGGTCGCGGACGACGACCCGGTGGAAGGGCAGCACCGTCGGCATCCCCTCGATGACGAACTCGTCGAGGGCGCGGCGGGCCCGCTCGAGGGCCTGCTGGCGGGTGGCGCCGGTGACGACGAGCTTGGCGAGCATCGAGTCGAACGCGCCGCCGATGACGTCGCCGGACTCGACGCCGGAGTCCAGCCGGACGCCGGGCCCGCTGGGTGGGCGGAACGAGGTGACCACCCCGGGGGCCGGCAGGAAACCGCGGCCGGCGTCCTCGCCGTTGATGCGGAACTCGATCGAGTGTCCGCGCAGCGGCGGGTCGTCGTAGCCGAGCTCCTCGCCGGCTGCGATGCGCAGCTGCTCGCGCACCAGATCCAGGCCCGAGACCTCTTCGCTGACCGGGTGCTCGACCTGCAGGCGGGTGTTGACCTCCAGGAACGAGATGGTGCCGTCCTTGGCGACCAGGAACTCGCAGGTACCGGCGCCGGTGTAGTCGGCCTCGCGCAGGATCGCCTTGGACGCGCGGTACAGCTCGCTCGTCTGCTCGTCGGAGAGGAAGGGTGCGGGTGCCTCCTCGACCAGCTTCTGGTGGCGGCGCTGCAACGAGCAGTCCCGGGTGGAGACGACGACGACGTTGCCGTGGGTGTCCGCCAGGCACTGGGTCTCGACGTGCCGGGGCTGGTCGAGGTACTTCTCGACGAAGCACTCGCCGCGGCCGAACGCCGACACGGCCTCGCGCACCGCCGAGTCGAACAGCTCGGGGATCTCGTCCCGCGTGCGGGCGACCTTCAGGCCGCGGCCGCCACCGCCGTACGCCGCCTTGATGGCCACCGGCAGTCCGTGCTCGTCGGCGAAGGCCAGCACCTCGTCGGGGCCTTCGACCGGCCCTGTGGTGCCGGCGACCAGCGGCGCCCCGGCCCGCTCGGCGATGTGTCGGGCCTTGACCTTGTCGCCGAGGGCGTCGATCGCGGCGGGCGAAGGCCCGATCCACACCAGCCCCGCGTCGTCGACCGCCTGGGCGAAGGCGGCGTTCTCGGCGAGGAAGCCGTACCCCGGGTGGACGGCGTCGGCCCCGGACTGCAGCGCGACCTCGATCAGCTTGTCCTGCAGCAGGTAGGAGTCAGCGGGCGTCGACCCACCCAGGGCGAAGGCTTCGTCCGCGACCTTGACGTGCAGCGCGTCGCGGTCGGGGTCGGCGTACACGGCCACGGAGGCGATGCCCGCGTCGGCGCAGGCCCGCGCGATGCGGACGGCGATCTCACCGCGGTTGGCGATCAGCACCTTGGTGATCACGCGGTTGCCGTGTCGGCCCATGTCGGCTGCTCCGTCGAGTGTCGGCGTCCCGGTTGGTGCGGTCATCGTCAGTGCTCCTCCGGCTCGGCCGCGAGCCTAGCGAGATCGGTGCGGCACCGGCGCTCGAGGTCGTCGAGCTCGGCCAGGGCGGCGTCGATGTCGCGCCGTCGCAGCCACAGGTCGCCGCGCCGCTCGTCGATCTGGTCGAGCAGGTAGGACAGCTGGCCGGACTCGCCGGGCTGCTGGTCGTACATGTCGACGATGGTGCGGATCTCGTCCAGCGGGAAGCCGAGCCGCTTGCCGCGCAGCACCAGCCGCAGCCGGGTGCGGTCGCGGGGGTGGAAGACACGCAGCGTCCCCCGCCGTTCGGGCGTCACGAGTCCCTTGTCCTCGTAGTAGCGCACCGTCCGGTGCGTGATGCCGAACTCGTCGGCGACCTCGGCGATGGTCCACGTCCGCGCTGGCACGGTCGCAGGATGCTTGACGTTGACGTAAACGTCAAGCAGCACCACCATGAGCGCATGACGTTCGAGCTGAGCAAGGAGCACGAGGACTTCCGCGCAGTGATACGGGAGTTCGCGGCCGAGCAGGTGGCGCCGCACGCGGCGCGCTGGGACCGGGAGCACCACTTCCCGACCGAGCTGCTGCCGCAGATGGGCGACCTCGGGCTGTTCGGGCTGGTCGTGCCGGAGGAGTACGGCGGCGCGGGCGGCGACTTCACCTCGCTGTGCGTCGCGATCGAGGAGCTCGGCCGGGTCGACCAGTCGGTGGGCATCACGCTCAGCGCCGGCGTCGGCCTCGGCATCAACCCGATCCTGACCTTCGGCACCGAGGAGCAGAAGCAGCGCTGGCTGCCCGACCTGGTCAGCGGGCGCGCCCTGGCGGCGTTCGGCCTCACCGAGCCGGACGCCGGCTCCGACGCGGGTGCGACACGCACCAGGGCGCGGCTCGAGGGCGAGGGCGACGAGGCGCGATGGGTGGTCGACGGGGCGAAGGCGTTCATCACCAACTCGGGCACCGACATCACCAGCGTCGTGACGGTGACGGCGCGCACGGGAACGACACCCGAGGGCAAGGCGGAGATCAGCGCGATCATGCTGCCCGCGGGCACGCCCGGGTTCACGGTCGAGCCTGCGTACGACAAGCTCGGCTGGCACGCCAGCGACACGCACGGCCTCAGCTTCGACGGCGCCAGCGTGCCCGCCGACCACCTGCTGGGTGAGCGGGGCTCGGGGTTCCGCCAGTTCCTCAAGACGCTGGACGACGGGCGCATCGCGATCTCAGCCCTGGCCCTGGGCCTGGCCCAGGGGTGTCTGGACGCGGCGTCGTCGTACGCCTGCACGCGGATGGCGTTCGGGCGCCCGATCGGCGCCAACCAGGGCGTGTCCTTCGCCGTCGCCGACCTCGCGGTCTCGGTCGAGGCGGCTCGGCTGCTGACCTACAAGGCGGCGTGGCTCAAGGACGAGCTGCACGCCGGACGCACGTCGGTCGCGACCGTCAAGCAGGCGGCGGCGATCGCCAAGCTGTACAGCACCGAGGCGGCGGTCACGGCGACGCGAGTGGCGACGCAGGTGTTCGGCGGCAACGGGTTCATGGAGGAGTACCCCGTCGCGAGGTTCTACCGCGACGCGAAGATCCTCGAGATCGGTGAGGGCACGAGCGAGGTGCAGCGCATGGTGATCGCGCGGGGCCTCGGGCTGCCCGCGTGAACCACCCGGGCGACCCGCGGGTGGCCGACGTCCGCGATCGGTTGGCGAAGGCGCACGAGGCCTCGCAGGCGCCGTCCGACAAGGCAGCTGCCAAGCTCGCCGACCAGGGCAAACTGTATGTGCGCGACCGGATAGCCCTGCTGCTGGACACCGGCAGCTTCGTCGAGGACGGTCGCTACGCGAACAGCCTGTCGGCGGGCCTGCCCGCGGACGGTGTGGTCACGGGCCGCGGCACCGTCGAGGGGCGACCGGTGCTGGTCGTCGCGAACGACCCGACGGTGAAGGCAGGCTCCTGGGGCGCGCGCACCGTGGAGAAGATCGTCCGCGCCACCGAGTCGGCGCTGCGCGAGGAGCTGCCCGTGTTCTGGCTGGTCGACTCCGCGGGGGCGCGGATCACCGACCAGGTCGACCTGTTCCCGGGCCGTCGTGGCGCAGGCCGGATCTTCAAGAACCAGGTGGCGCTGTCGGGTCGGGTGCCGCAGATCTGTTGTCTTTTCGGGCCCTCGGCCGCTGGCGGGGCCTACATCCCGGCCTTCTGCGACGTCGTGATCATGGTCGAGGGCAACGCCTCGATGTACCTGGGCAGCCCGCGGATGGCGCAGATGGTGGTGGGCGAGACGGTGTCGCTGGAGGAGATGGGCGGGGCGCGGATGCACTGCACCGTCTCGGGTTGCGGCGACCTGCTGGCTGTCGACGACGCTGACGCGATCGAGCAGGCGCGGCTGTTCTTCAGCTACCTGCCGGGCAGCTGGCGACACCAGCCGCCGTCGTACGCTGCCCAGCCGCCCCGGCGTCCGCTCGACGACACGGTCGTGCCCGAGGTCGAGAGCCAGCCGTTCGACGTCCACGAGGTGATCGACGCGCTGCTGGACGACGAGTCCTTCTTCGAGGTCAAGCCGTTGTTCGCCGCCGAGGTCGTGGTCGGGTTCGGTCGGCTGGACGGCGAGGCGATCGGCGTCGTGGCCAACAACTCGGCGGTCAAGGGCGGCGTGCTGTTCAGCGACAGTGCCGACAAGGCGGCCCGGTTCATCTGGCTGTGCGACGCGTTCAACGTGCCGCTGCTCTACCTGGCCGACGTGCCCGGCTTCATGATCGGGTCCGAGGTCGAGCGCGGCGGCATCATCCGGCACGGCGCCAAGATGATCACCGCGGTCAGCGAGGCAACCGTCCCGCAGGTCTCAGTGGTGCTGCGCAAGGCCTACGGCGCTGGGTTGTACGCCATGGCCGGCCCGGGGTTCGGGCCGGACGCCGCCCTGGCGCTGCCGACCGCGCGGATCGCGGTGATGGGCCCCGAGGCGGCCGTCAACGCCGTCTACGCCGCCAAGATCGAGGCGATCGACGACCCGGCCGAGCGATCGGCGTACGTCGCCGCCCGGCGCTCGGAGTACGAGCAGGACGTCGACCTCGAGCGACTTGTCAGCGACCTGGTGCTCGACGGGGTGGTCGAGCCCCACGACCTGCGCGAGGAGCTGGTGCGCCGGTTCCGTTACGCCGCAGGGCGAGACCGGACGTTCAGCGACCGTCGGCACGGCGTCCCGCCGGTCTGACCGAGCCGCGTCAGCTCGCGGGCCTCCGAAGCGGCACTTGCTTCACCAACTGGCGCGCCGCCCGTAGGGGGGGTGTCACGTAGTGACGCAAGTGCCGGACTGTGGGGTCACCAGAGGGTGGTCCAGAGGACGCCACAGTCGGCGAGCAGGGTGCGCAGCAGGGGCAGGCTGAGGCCCACGACGTTGTGGTGGTCGCCCTCGATGCCGGCGACGAAGGCGCCGCCGAGGCCGTCGGTGGTGAACGCGCCGGCGACCGACAGCGGCTCGCCGGTGGCGACGTACGCGTCGATCTCGGCGTCGGTGACGTCGGCGAAGTGCACCGTGGTCGACGCGACCGCGCCCAGGGTGGCCCCGCCGCCGTCCTCACGCAGGTCGATCACCCAGTGACCGGTGTGCAGGACGCCGGATCGCCCGCGCATCCGCCGCCACCGGGCGCTCGCCTCGGCGGCGTCGGCGGGCTTGCCGTGCACCTCGCCGTCGAGCTCGAGCACCGAGTCGCAGCCGAGCACCAGGGCGTCAGCGGGCCGGTCGTCGGGGACGCCGGCCGCGGCGTCGCCGTCCAGCAACGCGGCGACCGCCTCGGCCTTGGCGCGGGCGAGCACCAGCGGCACCTCGTCCGGCTCGAGCGCGCCGTAGGACAGCAGCGCCGCGGCGAGGACGGCGTCCTCGTCGACGTGAGAGACGACGACGTACGGCGTGAGGCCGGCCCGCTGCAGCGTGCGCAGACGCGCGGGGCTGGCCGAGCCGAGGACGAGCGTGGTCACGACCGCGCCCCGCCGACCAGCGAGTCCTGCAGGACGTCGAGCCCGACCGAGCCGAGGTCCAGGGCCCGCCGGTGGAAGGCGGCGAGCGAGAACGCCGCGCCCTCGCGCTCGCGCACCTGGTCGCGAGCCGACAGCCACATCCGCTCACCGACCTTGTACGACGGTGCCTGCCCCGGCCAGCCGAGGTAGCGGTCGAGCTCGAACCGTCGGGTGCCCTCGCTGAGCGAGGTGTGGGCCGAGAAGTACTGCCAGGCCTTCTCGTAGGTCCAGTCCCCGCCGCCGACCTCGGCCGGGGCGGGCAGCCCGCAGTGCACGCCGATGTCGATGACCACGCGCGCGGCGCGCATCGACTGGTTCATCAGCATGCCGAGCCGGTCGCCCGGGTCGTCGAGGAACCCCAGGTCGGCCATCAGCCGCTCGGCGTACAGCGCCCAGCCCTCGCCGTGGCCGCTGACCCAGCAGCCGAGCCGTCGCCACCGGTTCAGCAGCTCGGCGCGGTAGACGGTCTGCGCCACCTGCAGGTGATGGCCGGGGACGCCCTCGTGGTAGACCGTCGACAGCTCGCCCCAGGTGTGGAACGTGTCGTCGCCGGGGGGCACCGACCACCACATCCGGCCCGGCCGGCTGAGGTCCTCGCTCGGCCCGGTGTAGTAGATACCGCCCGTGGTGGTTGGCGCGATCCTGCACTCCAGTCGCCGGATCGGGGCCGGGACGTCGAAGTGCCTGTCCGCCAACGCGTTCAGCGACTCGTCGGACCGCTGCTGCATCCACCGCTGCAGCTCGGCGGTGCCGTGCAGCGTCCGCGCGGGATCGGCGTCCAGGACGGCGACCGCCTCAGCCAGTGACGCGCCGGGCTGGACGCGGTCGGCCGTGAGGTCCATCTCGGCCGCGATGCGCGCGACCTCGTCCTGACCCCACGCGTACGTCTCGGCGAGGTCCACGGTGGCACCCAGGAAGTACCTGCTGTGCAACGCGTACAGCTCGGCGCCGACCGGGTCGTGGTCGCGCGCCGTCGGCAGCAGCTCGTCGGTGAGCAGCCGGGCGAGGTCGTCGTACGCCGCGGCGGCACGGGTGGCCGCCTGGTCGAGGTCGACGTGCAGCGTCGCCGGGACGCCGACTGCGCCCTCGACGAACCGGCTGAAGAAGCCGTCGGTGGCGGCCAGCTCGCGGGCCTGGGCGGCGACCGCCGTCAGCTGGCGGACCGGGGGCACGTCACCGGCAGCAGCGCGGTGACGCAGCGCCCCGACGTACCGGTCGACGGCCTGCGGCAGGGCGGCCAGGCGCTGCGCGACCACCGACCAGTCGTCGTCGGTGTCGGTGGCCATCAGGTCGAAGACGTCGCGCAGCCCCTGCGCCGGGCTGGCGAGGTTGTTCAGCACGCCGGTGCGGGCGCCGGCGTCGAAGAGCTCGACCTCGAGCCTGAGCCGCTCGCTCATCGCGGCCACGGTCACCGCGTCGACGTCGTCCACCGGCGTCGCCTCGGCGATCCTGCGCAGCGTGCGACGGGCGAGCTCGGCCCGCTCGGCGTCGGCCTCGGGCGAGTAGTCCGTGAGCAGGTGGTCGTACCCGACGACGCCCATGGACGTGGCCGTGATCGGGTCGAGCGCCACCGTGGCGTCCAGGTGCTCGTCGGCGAGGACGTCGACCGCCGTCCGCTCGCGGGCAGCCGGTGGTGAGGGCGTGGGTGAGGTCACCGCCCGACCCTAGCGACGCCGCGCGCCAGGGCCGCCTCGCGGTGGCGCCCGGTTAGGGTGACCCTGCACGGACCGACCGACCGACGCGCAGAGTGAGGTGACGCGGGTGAGCGCAGTGGCCGAACCCGCGGTGCGCGGCTGGCGCGACCGGCTGCGGCTGGTGGGCCCGGCGGACGGGTCGAGGCTGGCCGGGCTGGACGGCCTGCGCGGCATCGCCGTCGCGTACGTCGTCCTGGACCACGCGCACGTCGACGGGCGGCTGCTGCACATCTTCTCGATCGGCGGGACGGCCGGCGTCACGACGTTCTTCGTGCTGTCCGGGTTCTTGATCACCTCGCTGCTGCTGCGCGAGCACGACGTGTGCGGGCGCATCGACCTGCCCGCGTTCTGGGGGCGGCGGGCGCTGCGGCTGCTGCCCGGGCTGTGGCTGTGGCTGGCGGTGACGACCCTGGTGTTCTGGCAAGCCGGCTGGACCCAGCTGTGGTTCTTCGTGAACAACCTGGTCAAGCCCGCCCTGCTGTACTACGCCGACTTCGAGGTGCTCCGACGTCAGCTCGGCCCGGTGCAGCACACCTGGTCGCTGGCGGTCGAGGAGCAGTTCTACGTCGTGTGGCCGCTGCTGCTGATCGGCCTGCTGCTCCTGGTACGTCGACGCGCCCGGCTGGCCCCAGCGGCGCTGGTCGTCGTGCTGCTGGTGCTGACGCTGGTCGCGGGCTGGTGGCGCCTTCGGGTCGGCGCCGAGCCCGGCGGCGCGCTCGCGGCCTCCCGCCGTCCGGACACGAACGCGGTGTCGCTGCTCGCGGGGGCGACGCTGGCTGCGCTGTGCCGGGGCGGTTGGCGTCCGCCGTCCTGGTGCGTGTGGCTGGGCTGGCCCGCGGTGGCCGCGATGCTGGTCATCCCGCGGCTGCCCGGCCTCGCCACCCGGTTCAGCACGGTCAACGCCGTCCTGCTGCTGACCGCGCTCGCCCTGGCCGCCGTCTGCGCGTGCCTGGCCCCGGGGTCGCGGGTCTTCACCAGCGGGCCGCTGCGGTCGGTCGGGGCGATCTCGTACGGCCTGTACCTGTGGCACTTCCCGCTGATGACGGCGTACGCGGGCGGGTTCTTCCGGCCGCTCGGCACCCACCGCGCGACGACGTCGGTGCTGATCGCGATCGGCGCGGCGCTCGCGGCCTACGCGTCCTTCGTGCTCGTCGAGCGGCCGCTGGTGCGCCGCTACAAGAAGCGTCTCGAGCGGGTGCACCTGACGCAGCAGCCCGAGGTCAGCCCACCGGCACCGGCTCGGGACCAGGCTCTGGTGACGTCGTCGGGGCCGACGACGCGACCGCCCGCAGCGCCCCCGTCCCCACGACCGTAGCCGCGACGGTCACGGTCGCAGCGGCGATCAGCCACGTCGTCCCGCCCGGCAACCAGCTGCTGGCGGCCAGCACGCGGCCCCACAGCGGGTCGTGACCGGTCTGCGGCGCCCAGAAGTGGTCCAGCCCGAAGACCAGGCCGCCGCCGGCGAGCCCCACCACGAGCAGGGGCAGCGCGGGGACCAGCCTGGACAGACGGGCGAGCGCCGCGGTCGCCAGCACCACCAGCGCGACGACGCCGGTCTGCACGTACCGCCCCTGCGCCGCCCGGGTCGTGCCGCTGCTCTCGAACTCCCGATAGCTGCCGAGGACGACGATGGCCAGCGGGCCGAGCCAGGTCAGGTGCATGACCAGAGCCGCGCCCAGCCGTCGTCGCAGCGCCCACGTGCCGGCCAGGAGCAGGACGGCGGCCAGCACCGTCAGACCGGTCGTGAGCCGCGCGGGAGGCCGGTTCTCGGCCCAGCCCAGGGCGATCCACAGCGTGCGCATCCAGGTGAGCGCGAAGTCGTGCGCCCACTGCGACAGCGGCGGCAGGTCGGCCACCGGGGGCGTGGCGGTGCCGCCCTGCGGCTGCACGGTGCCGTACCGGACGACGTTGAGCACCCACCACCACAGCCCCGGCAGCGTCGAGAGCAGCGCCACCAGCATGGCTCGCGCCGACCGCCACAGGCCGGCTCGTCGGATGGCCACCAGGTAGGCGATCACGATCACGGGCAGCAGCGCGAGAGCGAAACCCTTGGTGAGCAACGCGACCGACACCGCGAGGCCCACGCCGACGGCGCGACGCAGGCGCACGTCGCCGAGTGCGGCGGGAACCACGGCCGCCGTCGCGACGCCGGTGGCCAGCGCCAGCAGCGCGCCGTTGTTGACGGTCGAGGAGGAGTGCAGCAGCTGCATCCAGGCCGCCGGGAGGAACGCGGCGGCGACGGCGACCCGGGCCGACAGGCCCAGCCGGCGGGCCAGCC
>JACMOY010000061.1 GCA_014377795.1 Actinomycetota bacterium
AGCGTCGACTTGCCGGCGTCCGGGTGGCTGATCACCGCGAAGGTGCGCCGACGGGCGGCCTCGCGGGTGACCTCACCGGTCGCCGCAGCCGCGGCGGTCGTCGTCAGGGAGGTGCTCACCCGCGAAAGGTTACCGGCGGCGGAACGTCGTCACGGTCACGGCGGCGGTCACCTCGACCACCTCGGGCAGGCCGGCCGCCCGCCGTCGCAGGTCGTCGGCGCTGGTGTGGAACGCGCTGGGGCCCATGGCGGCCAGGCGCCCGACGTCCGCCGCCGTCAGCTGCATCGTGCGGCTCAGGGCCACCTCGTCCACGACGTCGAACGCGGGGTCCAGCGCCGCGTGCAGCCGCTCGCTCTTGCGGTCGTCGACCCCCAGCAGGCCCAGCACGTCGACCAGCTCGGTGAGGTGCTGCGGCGCGGGGGTGAGGACGACGAGCCGTCCCCCGGGGCGCAGCACCCGGGCGATCTCGGCCGCGCCGCGCGGCGCAAACACCACCAGGACCACCTCGGCGCACCCGTCGACCACCGGCAGCGTCGACCACGCGTCGGCCACGACCGCTCCCACCCGGGCGTGGGCCCGGGCGGCTCGACGCGCCGCCGGCACCGAGATGTCGAGCGCGAGACCCACCGACCGGGGCCGTGCGTCGAGGACCGCCGCGAGGTAGTACGCCGTGCCCGCACCGATCTCGATGACCGCGCCGTCGCCGTGCCCGGCGGCCGCGGCGACGAGGTCGGCCATCGGCGCGTAGTGACCGGCAGCCAAGAACCCCTCGCGCGCCTGCACCATCGCCGCAGTGTCCGCACTGCCGTGCGCGGCCCCGCCCAGGAGGTTGGCGTACCCCTGGCGGGCGATGTCGAAGGTGTGGTTCTCGTTGCAGCGCAACGACCCTGGGCTGAGGTGCAGCGCACCACCGCAGGTGGGGCAGCGCAGCAGCCGGACGACGTCAGCGAGCACGCCGCACCGGTGCGCTCACCACTCGACGAGGTCGTCCATGCCGGCGGGCAGGTCCTGCCCGTGGACGACGACGAGGCGGCGGGTCGGGCGCGAGAGGGCGACGTACAGGTCGCTGCGCCCGCGGCTGGACGCGGCGATGATCGTGGCGGGTTCGACCACGACGACGTCGTCGAACTCCAGCCCCTTGACCTCCTCGGGCCCCAGCACGCTGACCCGCGCCGACAGGGCGCGGCGGTGCCCGTCCCCGACCTGCCCCGGCAGCGCGACGTCCAGGGCGGCGGACAGCCGCGGGACGTCGCGGGTCGGTGCCACGACGGCGAGCGTGCCCTCGTCGGCGTCGGCGAGGAGCCGGCGCACCACGGACACGACCGCGTCGTCATCGCCCACCGCTCGGCGGTGCGAGCGTGGCGGGTCGGTTCCCTCGCGCACCGCCACCACGGGGGTGACGGGCAGCCCGGCGGCGGTGGCCATGCCGTCGGCGACGGCCATGACGCGGGCCGGCGTCCGGTAGCTGACGCTCAGCTCGCGCACCCGCCAGCGACCCGCCGCCACCGGGTCGAGGGCACCGGCCCAGGACACCGCGCCCGCGACCGAGCCGCGCTGGGCGAGGTCGCCGACGACGGTCCACGACCGGGCCGGGCAGCGCCGGCCGAGCAGCCGCCACATCATCGGCGAGAGCTCCTGCGCCTCGTCGACGACCAGGTGCCCGAACGCCCAGGTGCGGTCGGCGGCGGCCCGGTCGACCACCGACATCGCGGCGCCGGTCGAGGCGAACTGGTCGGCGAGCATGTCGACGGACACACCCGGGGCGCGGTCACCGGTCATCTCCAGCACGCCGCGGGCGTACTCCAGGGCCGTGGCGCGCTCGGCCTGGCGGTGGTGGGCGGTGACCCGGTCGGCCTCGCCGTCATCACCGACAAGCTCGGCGACCTCGTCGAGCAGCGGGACGTCGGACAGCGTCCACGGGGTCCCGCGGTCGCGCTGCAGGGCTGCGCGCTCGGCGGCGGTCAGCTCCTGACCGGCCGACTCCAGCCGCCCCGGGGTGGCGAACAGGTCGGCGAGGAACCGCTGGGGCGACAGCGGCATCCACAGCAGGTTCAGCGTGACCCGCACGTCCCGGGTGTCGCGCAGGTCGGCGTCCAGCTCGGAGCGCAGGTCCTCGCTGAGCGGCTGGCCCATCGAGTCGGCGAGGCGGCCGGCGAGGTGACGCAGCAGGTCCTTGACGAAGCCCACCCGTGCCTCGTTGTGGGGCGCACCGGTCGAGCGGGCGCGGGCGCGCGCGGCCGCCACGGCCGAGCGCGTGAGCGTGATCTGGTGCGAGCCGACCTTGAGCTCGACGTCGTCGTCCGGCAACCGCTGGCGGTCGCCGACGGCGCGCTGCAGCACCGCGGCCATCCGAGCACCACCCTTGACCGCGGCGACGTCGTCCGCGTCGTCGCCGGTCGCCTCGACGCCCGGGAACAGCGTGCCGGGCGTCGCCATGACCACCCCGGACTCCCCCAGCGAGGGCAGCACCTGCTCGATGTAGCGCAGGAACAGCGGGCCGGGGCCCACCACGAGCACACCGCTGCGCTCCAGCCGCTGCCGGTGGGTGAACAGCAGGTACGCCGCCCGGTGCAGCGCCACGGCCGTCTTGCCGGTGCCCGGCCCGCCCTGGACGACGAGCACCCCGCCGAGCTCGTCGCGGACGATGCGGTCCTGCTCGCCCTGGATCGTGGCGACGATGTCGCCCATCCGGCCGGTGCGCGGGGCGCGCACCGCGGCCATCAGCGCGCCCTCGCCGTGCAGCGCCGCCCGCTGCTCGTCGTCGATGGCGTCCAGGTCCATCACCTCGTCGTCCAGTCCGACGACGCTGCGACCGCGGGTGGTGAGGTGGCGGCGCAGCAGCACACCGGCAGGGGCTGCGGGGGTCGCCTGGTAGAACGGCGCCGCCACCGGCGCCCGCCAGTCCACCAGCAGCTTCTCCTGGTGCTCGTCCGACAGACCCACCCGGCCGATGTGGTGCCGCTCGCCGGTGAGCAGGTCGAGGCGTCCAAAGCACAGCCGGTCCTGGACGTTGCGCAGCTGGGCGAGGCGCTGCTCGAGGGCCTGGGCGAAGGCGTCGCGCTCGGACCGGGCCTGGGGGGTGCCCTGCGACCCGGCCGACCGCACCCGGCCCAGCTGCTGCTCGGTCGATGCGCTCAGCTCGTCGATCCGCTGGTAGAGACGGTCGAGGTGGGCTTGTTCGGCTGCGATCTGTGGCCGGGCCTCGCTCACGGGAATGACCACTCCTTGCTGGGGTCGGGCTCGCCGGTCCGGCAGCGGCCATCGAGTCTATGCGGTGCCTGCCCGGTAGCGTGCGGCGGATGACGCTGGGCAGCCTCACGACGCGACCCGCGCTGCAGGCGCCGCACCTGCTCGCCGACCCCGTCGCGGCGGCGCTGGCCGAGTGGGCGGGCACCGCACCGGCGGACGCAGCACGCGTGCTGGCCGCCGACATCGACCCCGAGCACGCCGACACCGCCGCCTTCACGGCGACGTACGGCGTCGCGCCGAGCGCGTCGGCCAACTGCGTCGTGGTCGGTGGTCGCCGCGGCGGGGACGAGCGGATCGCCGCCTGCGTGGTGCTGGCCACCACCCGCGCCGACGTCAACGGCGTGGTGCGCCGGCTGCTCGACGTGCGCAAGGCCTCGTTCCTGTCCACCGACCGCGCCGTGGAGCTGACCGCCATGCAGCACGGGGGGATCACGCCGATCGGGCTGCCGACGACCTGGCAGGTCCTGGTCGACGCCGCGGTCGCGGCTACGCCCCTGGTCGTCGTCGGGTCGGGGCTGCGGCGCAGCAAGATCGTGCTGCCGGGTGAGCTGCTGGCGCGGTTGCCGGGCGCACGGGTGGTCGATGCTCTCGCGGTCCTCACAGAGGTGCTCAACTGTGACTAGTCACCTGTTCGGCGTAACGAGGTTCACACTGCGCGCAAGGTGACCGAAGTAACAAATACACCACCACCCCCACCTCGGAGGCCCGCCATGACCGTCTCGACCCTCGCCCGGACCCTCGCCGCCGTCGCCGTCACCGCCGTCCTGGCTGTCGGAGCCGTCAGCGCCCACGCCCCGTCCGCCGCCCCCGTCGCGGGCAAGGCCCCCACCGGCCTGTCCCTGAACGGGCTGTCCCTGAACGGGCTCTCGCTGAACGGCCTGTCGCTGAACTGAACCACCCGCTGAACTGGCCGTTCAGCGGCGGGGCGCCGTCGACTGGGGGACCATCGTGAGAGTGAGTGCCCCGAAGGACGGCGTCGCGAGGCTGTTCACCCTGCTCTGCTGGGTGCTCGCCCTCGTCGGCCTGACCCTGACGGCGACGACGGCCAACCACCCGAACGGTGCGCACCAGCACGAGACCGTGCTGCTGCTCGGCATCCTGGTGGCCTACCTGGTGGCCGACAGCAGTCAGATCCACGTCAACGTCCGTCAGCACGTGCTGTCGGTCGCCCTCACCGACCTGCCGCTGGTCGTGGGCCTGCTCCTGCTCGACCACCGGTGGCTGCTGGCCGCGCGGCTGCTCAGTGCGGGCGCCGTCTTCGTCCTGCAGCGCCGGGCCATCAGCAAGTCCGCCTTCAACCTGTGCCTGTTCACCGCGGAGATCGGTCTGGGCAGCCTGCTGCTCGACCTGCTGCCGATCACCGACGCCGCGACACCCGGCCAGTGGGTCGCCACCTACCTGATGGTGCTGGTGGTCGGGTCGGTCGTCGCGCTGGTGATCGGCCTCGCGATCAGGCTCCTCGGCACCCACCTCGCTGCCCGCGACCTCGTCGTCCTGCTGGTCTCGGGATGGGGCTCGGCTCTGCTCGGCACCACCCTGGCGCTGATCGCCCTGCTCGTGCTGGGTACCTCGATCGCCGGGCTGGCGCTGCTCACGGTGCTGTTCGTGGTCGCAGCGTTCAGCCACCGCGCCTACGGTCGCCTGCTGCGACGCCACACCGACCTCGGGCAGCTCTTCGGCTTCACCCAGACCGTCGGGGCTGCGCAGACCACCGACGACGTGGTCACCACCTTGCGTGAGCGAGCCCGCGCGTTGCTGCGGGCCGAGTCGGCGGTGCTGCTGCGGCTGGACGACGACCCCCCGCCGCTCCTGCCGGACGTCGGGGACGCCGCGCTGATCGTGGCTCGCGACACCCGCGACCCTCGGCTGCGGGCCTGGCTGTCGGCCACCGGCTTCAAGGATGCCCTGGTGGTGCCGCTGCACGACCAGGGCCGGGTCTTCGGCGTGCTCCAGGTCAGCAACCGCACCGACCAGACCAGCACGTTCGGCTTCGAGGACCTGCGGCTGCTGCAGACCCTCGCCGCACACGCCGAGCTGATCTGGGACAAGGGCAAGCTGGTCGACCAGCTGCGGTTCGACGCCCACCACGACAGCCTCACCGGCCTCGGCAACCGGACCCACTTCCGGCTGGCGCTGGACGGGCGCCTCGCTGCGCACGTCGGGTCGGTGACCGCCGCCGGCGCCGCCGTCCTGCTGCTGGACCTGGACCGGTTCAAGGAGGTCAACGACACCCTGGGCCACCCGGTCGGTGACCACCTGCTGCGCCGGGTCGCCGAGCGGATCACCGAGCTGGTCCCGGTCGGCAGCGTGGTGGCCAGGCTCGGCGGCGACGAGTTCGCGGTGCTGCTGCCGGACGGCGGTGAGGACGGCGTCGAGGTGGCGCGGGCCGTGCGCGCCGGCTTGTCGCAGCCCTACCTGGTGCAGAGCACCCACCTGGAGGTGGGCGCCTCCATCGGGGTCGCCGTCCTGGGCGAGGACGGCGAGGACGCCTCGACGGTCCTGCAGCATGCGGACGTCGCGATGTACGCGGCCAAGCGGCTGGCGCAGGGGGTGGCGCGCTACGCCGCCGAGGACGATCGCAGCAGCGTCGACCAGCTCGCGATGGCCGGTGACCTCCGTCGCGGGCTGGAGTCGGGCCAGGTCGAGATGCACCTGCAGCCGCAGTCCCATCCCAGCGGCCAGCCCCTCGGCTCGTTCGAGGCGCTGGCCCGGTGGAACCACCCGACCCGCGGGTTGGTGATGCCGGACGACTTCATCCCGCTGGCCGAGCAGACCGGGCTGATCAACCAGCTCACCTACGTCGCTTTGCGCGGCGCGTTGACCGCGTGCGCGTCGTGGCAGTCGCGCTGGCCGGACGTCGGCGTGGCCGTCAACCTCTCACCGCGCCAGCTGCTGGACCCCGAGCTGCCCCCGGCGGTCGCTGCACTGCTGCAGCAGCACCCGGTCGCGCCCCGGCTGCTGACCCTGGAGATCACCGAGGGGAGCCTGCTGGTCGACTCGACCGCGGCGGCCGGGGCCCTCGCCCAGCTGCGGGGGCTCGGCGTCCGCCTCTCGATCGACGACTTCGGCACCGGCTACTCCGCGCTGGCCTACCTGCAGCGACTGCCGATCGACGAGCTGAAGATCGACAAGTCCTTCGTGCTCGCCATGACCACCGACGACAGCGCCCGCGCGATCGTCCGCGCGATCATCGACCTGGCGCACACCCTCGGGCTCAGCGTGGTCGCCGAGGGGGTCGAGGACGAGGCCGCGCGGGCCCTGCTCGCGGGGTTCGGCTGCGACCTCGTGCAGGGGTACTGGCTCAGCCCACCGCTGTCGCCGCAGGCGCTGCCCGACTGGCTGCGGCAGCGTCAGAGCGGCCCAGCGGTCCTCGGCTGAGCGGCCCCGGCCCGGCCGCAGTGCCCAGAACGCGACCGCCGCGGCCGCCGCGACGTTCAGGCTGTCGACGCCGCCGGCCATCGGGATCCGCACGCTCAGGTCGGACGCCGCGACCGTGCCCTCACGCAGCCCGTCCCCCTCAGTGCCCAGCACCAGGGCGAGGCGCTCCGGTGGGTCGGCGGCCAGCTCGTCCAGCGACACCGACGTCTCGGCCAGCGCGAGCGACGCCACGGTGAACCCGCTGTCCCGCAACGTCTGCAGCGACCCTGGCCAGGGATCGGCCCGTCCCCACGGCACCTGGAACACCGTCCCCATCGAGACCCGCACGCTGCGTCGGTAGAGCGGGTCGGCGCACCGCGGCGTGACCAGCACGGCATCGACGCCCAGCGCAGCTGCCGACCGGAACACCGCGCCGACGTTGGTGTGGTCGACGACGTCCTCGAGCACCGCGACGCGGCGGGCACCGGCGAGCAGCTCGTCCAGGGCGCGCGGCGGCGGGCGGTGCATGGCGGCGATCGCCCCGCGGTGCAGGTGGAACCCGGTGATCGACTCCAGGACGGCGCGGTCCGCGACGTACACGGGGACGTCGGCGCGACCGGCCGCCTCGACGAGGTCGGCCAGCTCGTCGACCCACCGCTCGCCCATCAGGAACGACCGCGGGCGGTGCCCTGCGGCCAGGGCCCGCCGGATCACCTTGTCGCTCTCGGCGAGGTACAGGCCCTCGGCCGGCTCGCGCCGGGTGCGCAGGGCCATGTCGGTCAGGCCCACGTACTCGTGCACCCGCGGGTCGTGGGGGTCGTGCACGTGCTGGACGGTCAACTCGCGAGCACCCGCACGATGGCGACGATGCCGACGACGACGATCAGCGCGCGCAGCGCCCGCGGCGCCAGCCGGCGTCCGTAGCGGGCGCCGAGAACCCCCCCGACCGTCGAGCCGAGGGCGATGAGCAGGACCACCCGCCAGTCGATGAGGTCGCGCGCAACCGCCAGGAAGACCAGTGCAGCAACGGAGTTGACGACCAGTGACAGCAGGTTCTTCAGCGCGTTCACCCGCTGCAGCGGCTCCGGCAACAGGGACCCGAGCAGGCCGACCAGCAGAACCCCTTGCGCCGCACCGAAGTAGCCGCCGTACGCGCCCGCGACGTACGTCCCCGCCATCGCGAGCGACTGGTGACCGCGTCCGGATGCCTCGGGGTCGAGCTCGCGGCGGCGGGCCACGGCGGCCTGCATCCGCGGCTGGGTCACCACCAGCACCAGCGAGATGGCGAGCAGCACGGGGACGATGGCGCTGAAAGCCGCTGCCGGCAGGCGCAGCAGCAGCAGCGCGCCGGTGACCGCACCGAGCAGCGACATCGGTGCCAGCAGCCTGATCCGACGTCCCTGGCCGCTCAGCTCGGCTCGGTAGCCGAGCGTCCCCGACACCCCACCCGAGACCAGACCCACGTTGTTCGAGACGTTCGCGACGATGGGGTTGAACCCGAACGCCAGCAGCACCGGGAACGTGATCAGCGTCCCGGACCCGACCACGGCGTTGATGGTGCCGGCGCCGACCCCGGCCGCGAAGATCGCGACCAGCTCGAACCACGACACGCGGTGACCCTATCCCGGTCGTCGGCTTCCGAGGACTTGACGGGTGCGCGGGACGACGTGCGGACGCCGGAGTCCGCCGATGGTTGATCGGGGCAGCGGCGCGTCACATCTGACGCGCCGTTGCCCCGCTGGTCGTGTTTCACCCGTCGGGTGAGCACAGGGGTGGAAGGGGTGTGCCGCGTCGGCCGGTCCAGATGGGTGGGTCGAAGACGGGTCGGCCGGTGGGTTCGTCGATCCGCACCCGCCATCGGTCCTGATGCTCCTCGTCGTGCAGGACGCGTTGGTGGTGGAACCTGCAGAGCAGGACCAGGTTCGTGAGGCTGGTCGGGCCGCCGTCGGCCCAGTGGGTGATGTGGTGGGCGTCGCAGCGGCTGGTGGGGGTGTCGCACCCGGGG
>JACMOY010000062.1 GCA_014377795.1 Actinomycetota bacterium
GTCCTCGGCCTTCCGGTGCACGCGATCGCCGTGCACGCCGCCGTCGTCCTGGTCCCGCTGATGGCGGTGCTGACCGTCCTGGTCGCGGTGCTACGGCGGTGGCGGGTGGGGGGCGCGTGGCCGGTGGTGGCCGGCAACGTCGTCGTCCTCGGGTCCGTGGTCGTGGCCCAGCAGAGCGGCCAGGCGCTGCAGAACCGGCTACCCGCGACCGAGCTGATCAACCAGCACGCCGAGCTCGGCGGTTCGATGACGGTGTTCATGATCGGGTTGCTGGTGGCCTCGGTGCTGGTGGCGCTGGTGCGTCGCCGCTCCGGTGGGCTGGTCGCGGGAGTGGGGGTCCTGGCCGTGGTCGCGGCAATCGCGGCCACCGCGTGGGTCGTGGTGGTCGGGCACTCGGGTGCGAACGCGGTCTGGAAGGACGTCATCGCGAGCACGACGCAGCGCGGCGGCGACTGACCGCCGTCAGTCGTGGTCGGGTGAGCCGCTGCGTGCCCGCAGCACCCGCCGCAGCGAGTCCAGCCGTGACCGGCCGGGGCTGCCGGCGTGGCCGTCGGCGACCCAGGCGTCCAGCGCGCACTCGGCCTCGTCGTGGGTGCACCCGCGGGGGCAGGCCGCCGTGCCCGGCTCGAGGTCGGGGAACGCGTTGATGATCCGCGCGAAGTCGATGTGCGCCAACCCGAACGAGCGGATGCCCGGGGTGTCGATCACCCAGCCGGCGCGCCCGGGCAGCCGCAGCGCCACCGCGGACGTCGAGGTGTGCCGGCCGCGTCCGGTGACGTCGTTCACGACCCCGGTCGACCGGTCGGTGCCGGGCACCAGGGCGTTGACGAGCGTGGACTTGCCCACCCCGCTGTGCCCGACCAGCACGGTGCGGCGGCCGTCGAGGCGCTCGCGGACGGCGTCCAGGCCGACGATCTCGCCGTCCGGCTCGACGTGTGTCACGACCCAGGGGACGTCGAGGGGGGCGTAGGCGGCCACGAACGGCGCGGCGTCGGCCAGGTCGGCCTTGGTCAGCACGAGCAGCGGCACCATGCCCGCGTCGTACGCCGCCACCAGGCAGCGGTCGACCATCCGCGGCCGGGGCTCGGGCTCGGCCAGCGCCGTGACGACCGCCAGCTGGTCGGCGTTGGTCACCACGACGCGCTCGAAGGGGTCGGTGTCGTCAGCGGTGCGGCGCAGCACCGACCGGCGCGGGTGGACGCGGACGATCCGCGCCAGGGTGTCGGCGCCACCGCTGGTCTCCCCGACGACGTCGACCTCGTCGCCGATGACGATCCCCTTGCGCCCCAGCTCGCGCGCTCGCATCGCCGTGACCGTGCGCTCGGCGCCCCCCGTGCCCACCAGGGTGGTGTAGCGGCCGCGGTCGACGCCCACCACGAATCCCTCCTCGGCGTCCTCGTGCTTAGGGCGGTCCTTGGTGCGAGGCCGTGATCCGCGCCGGCCTGGACGCACGCGGACGTCGCTCTCGTCGTACTCGCGCGGCTTGGGCGTCATCGTGGCGCGACCAGCGCCGACCAGCGAGAAGTGAACTGCGGCAACGTCTTCGCCGTCGTATCGACGTCCTGGATGACGATGCCGTCGTCCGCAAGTCCCAACACCGCGGCCGCCATGGCCATCCGGTGGTCGTGGTACGTGCGCACCAGGCCGCCGTGCAGCGGGCGGGGCCGGATCCGCAGCCCGTCGTCGGTCTCGGTGACGTCGCCGCCCAGTGCTGTGATCTCGGTGGCCAGGGCCGCCAGGCGGTCGGTCTCGTGACCGCGCAGGTGCGCGATGCCCCGCAGCCAGGACGTCGAGTGGGCGAGCGCCGCGACGGCTGCCACCACGGGGGTGAGCTCGCCGACGTCGTGCAGGTCGACGTCGATGCCCTCGATGTCACCGGTGCCGGCGACGGTCAGGCCCTCGCGGTCGAGCGTGACGTCGGCGCCCATCGCGTCCAGGATGTCGCGGATCCCGTCGCCGGCCTGGGTCGTGCGCGAGGGCCAGCCGGCGACCGTGACCCGTCCGCCGGTCACCAGCGCGGCGGCCAGGAAGGGTGCGGCGTTCGAGAGGTCGGGTTCGACCTCGACGTCCAGCGCCGCGACCGGGCCCGGCTCGACCCGCCACGTGTTCGGTTCGAGGTCGTCGACGACGACACCGCAGTCGCGCAGCACCTCGATGGTCATCGCGATGTGCGGCTCGGAGGGCACCGGCTTGCCGACGTGGCGCACCGTCACGCCCTCGTCGTACCGAGCGCCGGCGAGCAGCAGGCCCGACACGAACTGGCTGGACGCCGACGCGTCGAGCGTCACCGCCCCGCCGGGCACGTGCCGGCGACCGATCACGGTGAAGGGCAGCGTTCCCCGACCGCCGTCGTCCACCTGGACTCCGAGGGTGCGCAGCGCCGCCAGCACCGGGCCCATCGGGCGCAGGCGCGCGCCCTCGTCGCCGTCGAACGCGACATCGCCGTCGGCCAGCGCGGCGACACCGGGGACGAAGCGCATCACGGTGCCGGCGAGACCGCAGCCGACCCGGGCGCCGCCACGCAGCGGGTGCGGGGTGACCACCCAGTCCCCGCCGTCGTCATCAACCTGGACGCCCAGCGCTCGCAGCGCGGCGGCCATCAGCAGCGTGTCGCGCGAGCGCAGTGGTGAGCGCAACCGGCTGGTGCCCTCGGCGATCGCCGAGAGCACCAGGAACCGGTTGGTGAGCGACTTGCTGCCGGGCAGGCTCACGGCGGACTCGACCGGCCCGCTGGCCCGGGGGGCCGGCCAGTCGACGGGTTCGGTCACCTCAGTCGAACGGCAGCGCGCTGGCCACCTGGCGGACGGCGAGCTTGGCCTCGCGCTTGGCGGCCCGCTTGGCGTGCTTGGCCTCCTTGCTGGCCAGGTGGGCGGTGCGGTGCAGGTCGCGGTTGGCGCGACGGGCCCGCCAGGTCAAGCCGGGACGACCGTCGGTGTCGACGACGGCCAGCAGCACACCACCGAGCAGACCCAGGTTCTTCATGAAGTGCAGCTGCTGCTGCTTGCGCGCCGTCGGGTCCTTGACCTCCCAGAACCGATGTCCGGCAAGGGTCGTCGGCACGACAGTCGCGGCGAGCACCAGAGCGGACAGTCGTGGCAGCTTGCCGAGCGCCAGCAGCGTGCCGGCGCCCGCCATGGCGGCGCCGTTGATACGCACCAGCAGCTCGGGGTCGTCGGGCAGGCCCAGCTGCGGGGGGATCTTGGCGATGACGGGTGCTGCCATCTTGGCCCGCGGGGCCGGGTGGCGGTAGGAGTCCAGGCCGCCGGTGACGAAGGTCGCGGCGAGCAGTGGACGGGCGATGCGGCGTACGGCGGACATGGGACCTCCCGATCGGCGGACCTGCCCATCCTGCCCACTCGCCCACCGCGGCGCGAACCGGGGCCGACTGGCAGGGTGGGGGCATGTGCGGCAGGTACGCGGCGAGCGCCTCGCCCGAGGAGCTGGTCGAGGAGCTCGACGTCGAGTCCGACCAGACCGGTGGGCTGATGACGGCGAACCTCAACCTGGCTCCGACGCAGGCCGCGCCGGTGGTCCTCGAGCGCGCGCCCCGCGATCAGCCGGACGCCGAGCCGGTGCGCCAGCTGAGGTTGCTGACCTGGGGACTGGTGCCGTCGTGGGCCAAGGACCCCAAGATCGGCAGTCGGATGATCAACGCGCGGGCCGACACGCTGCTCGACAAACCCGCCTACCGACGCGCGGCGCTCACTCGCCGCTGCCTGGTGCCGGCCGACGGCTGGTACGAGTGGCAGGCCAGTCCGACGGCGGTGGACGCCAAGGGCAAGCCCCGCAAGCAGCCGTTCTTCGTCCACCTCGGAGCGGGCGGGGGTCTGGTCCTCGCCGGCGTCTACGAGTTCTGGCGTGACCCCACGCTGTCGGACGACGACGCGCTGGCTTGGCGGACGACGTACGCCATCGTCACGACCGCCGCCGAGCCTGGGCTGGACCGGATCCACGACCGCATGCCCGTCGTGCTGACCCCGGATCGCTGGGGGCCATGGCTTGACCCGCGCCTGGACGACCCCGACCGGGTGCGGGCGCTGCTGGCCCCGCCGGCGCCGGGCAGGTTCGCCGCGTACCCGGTGTCGCGACGCGTCGGCAACGTCGCGAGCGTGGACGCCGGGCTGCTCCACCCGGCCCCGGTGGACGAGCTGGTCGGCGTCGTCGACCCGATGACCGGTGAGGTCCTCGGCGGTTGAGAAGCGATGCTCTTGCTCGGTCGCCCGAGGCGTTCGAGGGCGGAATGCCCCTGGTGGGGCGGGCGTTCACGTCAGCGAGAAGCAGTCGACCCAGTCGAGCAGTCAGGGAGGCACGCGTGCTGTTGGCACAGCTGGCCATAGCGGTGGACGGACCAGCATTCGGGCGATCGGGTGAGGGCGGCACGTCGGGTCTACCCTTGGCGACGATGACCGACGAGACGAGCAGGGCACCCGAGACCGAGACGGCCGCGGCACGCGGCGAGCGGTTCGAGCGCGATGCCCTTCAGTACATCGACCAGCTCTACTCGGCGGCGCTGCGGATGACGCGCAACCCCGCCGACGCCGAGGACCTCGTGCAGGAGACGTTCGCGAAGGCGTTCGCCGCGTTCCACCAGTACCGGCCGGGCACGAACCTCAAGGCGTGGCTCTACCGGATCCTGACGAACACGTACATCAACACCTATCGCAAGAAGCAGCGTGAGCCGCTGCAGTCCGACAGCGAGAACATCGAGGACTACCAGCTCGCCCGCGCCGAGTCGCACACCTCGACCGGGCTGCGCTCGGCCGAGACCGAGGCACTCGACCACCTTCCCGACAGCGACGTGAAACAAGCCCTGCAGTCGATCCCCGAGGACTTCCGGATGGCGGTCTACTACGCGGACGTCGAGGGGTTCGCGTACAAGGAGATCGCCGAGATCATGGGGACGCCCATCGGCACCGTGATGTCGCGCCTGCACCGGGGACGACGGCAGCTGCGCGCGCTGCTGCAGGACTACGCGGCCGACCGCAACCTGGCCCCCGTGGGCACGACCACGCCGGACGCTGCGTCATGAGCTGCGGTAACCACCACGACGCCAGCTGCCGCGACGTCCTGGACCGGGTGTACGAGTACCTCGACAACGAGCTGGGCGAGCCGGACTACGCGAAGATCAAGCAGCACCTGGTCGAGTGCGGGCCGTGCTTGCGCCAGTTCGACCTCGACGAGGCGGTCAAGGCGCTGGTACGACGCAGCTGCAGCGAGGCCGCTCCCGATCAGCTGCGGCTGAAGATCCTCGGCAGGATCACCGAGGTGCGGACCCAGTTCGAGGCCTGACCCCTCACTGACGATGATGGCCCCGACCGTGAGGTCGGGGCCATCATCGTCTGACGTGATGCTCAGGCGTTGGGCTTCTTGCCGTGGTTGGCGGCGTTGCCCTTGCGGCTGCGACGCTTGCGGGCGCGCTTGCTCATCGCTCGCTCCTCGTGGTGGTTGGTGCCCGGCACCGACAGGTGCAGGCGGTCATGGTCCGCGGCAAGTGTCCCACAGGGCGGGCGCTTCGCGTGCCGGTCGATGGGTGAGCCGCTCAGCCGGCCAGCTGGCGGTTCAGGGCCGAGAGCACCGCCCGGGCGACGGCGTCCGTGGGATCGGCCCGGACGACGGCGCTGCCGGTGAGCAGCTGCTGGCCCATGCGCGGCACCGACAGCGACAGGACGACCAGCGCCACCTGCAGGGCTCCAGCGTCGGTGACCTGGGCGGCCTCGATCTCGCACCGCATGCCGAGCAGCTCGCGCAGCGCCTCCAGCGTGGCGCGCGCCACCAAGCGGGGACGCTGGCTGAGTGCGGTCGACCCGCTAGCCGAGCCCTCGTGCAGGTCCGGTCCCACCCGCAGGCTGACCGTCGCGGCCGCCTCCTGGTCCGAGGACGTCAGCATGCTGACGGCGGCGACCACCGGACGGCGCGAGGCCGCGGTCGCGTCCGCCGGCACGACGCCGACCTCGTCGAGGTCGATGACCTCGGGGACGGTGCCGATCTGCACCACGCTGATGATCCGGTGGTCGATCTCCCGGTCGAAGCTGGCCATCGCCAGCGACTGCACGTCGCGGACGATCTGCTTGGCCGCCTTGCCCGGTGCCGCGAGCACGTGCACCTCGGTGGGGACCGACTCGCTGGTCGTGACGATGCTGACGGCCTGGACGCCGGGCAGCGCGCACAGCGCGTCCTCGAGCTCGGGCAGTAGGCGCAGAGCGGCCATGCGTTCTCCTGGGATCGGTGGGTGGGTCGACGGTAGCGTCCGCACCCGCTCGGTGAGGACGGTCCCCGGCGGTTGCCCCGCGGGCGCATCGAGTGACACCCGTTTGGCGCAGCGTGACGGCAGGTGACCGTCGTTATGCCCAGGATCGTCTCGATTCGGCCGACGAAGATCACGAAATCTCATCCAGTCGTGCTCGGCTGTGGCTAATCTTCCGCACAGCAAGTACCTGACCGGCTGTCCGGTCGTTGACAACTCCAGATCGCGTGACGGGGACCGGCGAGGTTCACAGGGACGAAGGATCCCCTGTTCCCTCGTCCCCAGCACCACCGTCGTTCCCAGCGGAGCGGAGAGCGCATGAGCACTAGCGGGCTCATGACATCCCAAGCGAGGAGTGATGTTTCGTGAGCACGATCGTCTCCGCAGTCGAGAAGTTCCTTGCCCCGCAGGCCGGTTGGACCTGGGGCAAGCCGTGACAGCAGAGCAGGTCTGATCGCCGGTCCCCGTCACGTGATCTGGGACGACTGGATGGGCGGAGAGTTGTCGATCGAGTCGCGTCGTGTTCACGTGTTCGTTTCGGTTGTCGCTCTCGTCGCCATCGTCGGGACCGTTGTGGCCGCTCGCAACTGGCCGGTGCAACGGTGGTTGCCGGTCCTCGCTCTCTCCGCACTGTGCGTGATCGGTGATCAGTGGCGGGTGAGGAGACTCCCCAATGACACTGACCTGTCGTTCAACGCCATCGTCCAGCTGGCTGCACTCGTCCTCGCTGGCCCCGTAGCGGCACTCGTGGTGGCTGCCTCCCCGGCGCTTTTTGCCTTGCGCAACCGACGGCTCATCACCCAGGTGTTCAACGTGGCGATGATGGCCGTGGTCACTCTCGTGGCGGGGACGTCGTACTACGTGTTTGGCGGCGCCTGGGGGCAGGGGCAAGGTTCCTCATCGACGCTCATCCTGCTGCACGTCGCGGTTCCCTTGATGCTTGCCAACTCGGCTCAGTGCCTGGCCAACGCGGCGCTGCTCGCGGGTGTGATCTCGTTGGACCAGAAGGTGCCGTACCGCGAGGTGATCGTCGGGATCCTGCGCAGCGGGGGAGTGGCCTACGTCGGGTACGGCATCTTCGGCCTGCTGCTCGCGGTGCTGTGGGACGGCGCCGAGATCGGCGCGCTCTCAGCCGTGCTGGTGCTGGCGCCCCTGTTCGTCGCGCGGTGGGCCTTCGCCCAGTACGCCGAGGAGCACGCCGCTCACGACCGCACGGTGGCGGCACTGGTCAGAGCGGTCGAGGCCAAGGACTTCTACACCCGTGGTCACAGCGAGCGGGTGGCCAAGGCGTCCGTCCTGATCGCGCGGGTCGTGGGGCTCTCGCAGCAGCGGACGTCGACCCTGCACTTCGCCGGCATGCTGCACGACGTCGGCAAGCTCGCCGTACCGACCCGGGTGCTGCAGAAGACGGGTGCGCTGTCGGACGAGGAGTTCGCGGCGATCGCCCGCCACCCCGTGCGCGGCCTGGAGATGGTGCGTGAGATGGAGTTCCTCGGCGAGGCGTTCAAGGGGATCCTGCACCACCACGAGCGCCTCGACGGCCGCGGCTACCCGATGGGGCTGTCGGGCACCTCGATCCCCGAGTTCGCGCGCATCATCTCCGTGGCCGACGCGTTCGACTCGATGACGTCGACCAGGTCCTACCGCCAGGCGCGCGACGTCGAGCAGGCGCTGGTCGAGCTGGACCGCTGCGTCGGCACGCAGTTCGACCCCACCTACGTCGACGCCCTGCACACGGCGCTGGAGCGGACGGCCTGGCAGCCGACCACGACGGTGGACCCCGTCGCCGCCGTGGTCGAGGGTGTCGACGAGCTCGACCACGACGACCCTCGGGCGCCGATCCGGCGTCAGGTCGCCACCCCGCACCGGGGCGTCGGTTGAGGTCACGCTCCGCGGCGTCCGGCTCGTTGCGTCGCACGAGGTCCCCGCGCCTGACGGTGAGCGCCCTGGTCACGGCTGTCGCGGTGCTGGGCGTGATCACGGCCCTCACCACGTCGGTCACCGCGATCCAGCGCGGCCAGACCCCGCACCACCTCGAGGTCGTCGCGGCGTTCTTCGTCGCCATCGCGGTCGGCGAGTGCCTGCGGGTGTGGCTGCCCGGTGGTCGCGACGCGGCGCCGATCGGGACGGCGGCGGCGCTGGCGTTCGCCCTGCTTCCCCACCAGGGCGGGTGGAGCACCTACGGCAGCGGCACCGTCATCGTCGTGGTGACAGCGGCCACGCTCGTCGGTGTCAGCCCGCACCTGCTCTCGGGGCGGTTCGTCGACCGTGACGGGGTCGCCCACCGGTTGATCACCACCGGGGTGCTCGCGGTGCTGTTCCGCAGTGTCCCGGTGGGGCCGCAGGGTCCGCTCTCGGCCGTCGTCGAGGCGTGGACCCGCAACCGCTGGGCGGTGGCGCTGGTCATGGTCGGGCTGGTCGCCCTGACCATGCTGCTCGACACCGCGCTGGCGTCGGCGCTGCGGTCAGCCCGTGACCGGTCCCGGCTCCGTTCGGTGCTGCGGGACGAGCTGCGCAGCATCGTCGGGATGGGCAGTGCGATCGGCTCGACCGGCATCCTGATCGCCCTGGCCACCCGCCCCATGCACCTGGTGGCGCTGCCGGTGTTCCTCGCCCCGCTGATGCTGACCCAGTTCGCCTTCCGGCGGTTCGCGACGGTGCGCGAGACGTACAACCAGACGATCCGCTCGCTCTCGCGGGTCACCGAGCTCGGTGGGTACACCGAGACGGGGCACTCGGTGCGCGTCGCCGAGCTCGCCCTCGCGATGGGCCGCGACCTCGGTCTGAGTGAGCGCGACCTGCGCGACCTCGAGTACGCCGCCCTGCTGCACGACATCGGCCAGCTGTCCCTGGCCGAGCCGATTCCCGGCGGGGCCACGCTGATGGCCGCGCCCGGCGAGCAGCGGCGGATCGCGGGACTCGGGGCCGAGGTCGTGCGACAGGCCGGCGTCCTGGACGCTGTCGCGACCATCGTCGAGCTGCAGACCGCCTCGTACCGGCGCGAGGGCGAGGACGACGTCCCGCTGGCCAGCCGCATCATCAAGGTGGCCAACGCCTACGACGACCTGGTCGGCGACACTCTCGAGGGCGGACGCCGGTCCGCCGGGCTCGAGCGGATCGGTCTGGGCCTCGCGCGCGAGTACGACCCCCGCGTCGTCGCGTCGCTGTCGCGGGTTCTCGCCCAGGTCTGAGCAGCATCGGGCGGCCAGGAACAGGCGGCCCAGCACTCAAGTCCGCCGTCCGCGAATCCGATTCGATGAAGGTGGAAGACACCCTCGCACCCATCGCCAACCCGGTCTCCGTCGCCCCGTTCCTGCGCGCGCTCGTCGAGCTGCGCGGATCCGACCTGCACGTCAAGGTGGGTTCGCCCGCGCGAGTGCGCATCGACGGCCGGCTGCGCAAGCTGCAGGGCGGCTCGCTGACCCCTGAGGACACCTCGGCGATCGCCGACGAGGTCATGCGCCCTGACCTGCTTGAGGAGTTCCGGCACACCCACGAGGCGGACTTCGCGTACTCGTTGCCCGGTGTCGGGCGGTTTCGGGTCAACGCCTTCCAGGCGCGCGGTTCGACGGGTCTGGTCTTTCGCCGGGTGTCGGTGGGTGCGATCCCGCTGGTCGACCTCGGGGTCCCGGACGTCATCAGCGCCCTCGCGCTCGAACCCCGTGGCCTGGTGCTGGTGACCGGCCCGACCGGGTCGGGCAAGACCACCACCCTCGCCGGGATGGTGGACCACATCAACACCCACCGCGAGTGCCACATCGTCACGATCGAGGACCCGATCGAGGTGATGCACCGCGACGCCATGTCGATGATCAACCAGCGTGAGGTGCGCCTGGACACCGCAGACTTCGCGATCGCCATGCGCGCCGCGATGCGCCAGGACCCCGACGTCATCCTGGTCGGCGAGATGCGTGACCCCGAGACGGTCAAGGCGGCGCTGAGCGCGTCCGAGACCGGGCACTTCGTCATGTCGACCCTGCACACCACTGACGCGCAGGAGACGGTCGCCCGGATCATCGACTTCTTCCCGCCGCACGAGCAGAAGCAGGTGCGGCTGGCGCTGGCCGGGTCGCTGCGCGGGATCATCTGCCAACGGCTGGTGCCGCGAGCCGACGGTCAGGGCCGCTGCGTCGTCATGGAGGTGCTCGTCAACACCGGCCGGGTGGCCGACGCCATCTCCGACCCCGACAAGACGAACACGCTGAACGAGCTGATCCAGGAGGGCGGCTTCTACGGCATGCACACGTTCGACCAGCACCTGACGATCCTGATCCGGGACGGCATCGTGACCTTGGAGGACGCCATGTCGGCCTCGACCAACCCGCACGACCTCACCGTCGAGCTGCGCCGCCTCGGCCTGGTGGCCTGACCCCTTCCTCCCCCCACCCGGTTTCCTCCCGCCAACCGGCGTCCCGTGCCCGAGATGCCCGGCTCGTGCGGGTTGGGAGGAGGAACGCGGGGTGGGGGGAAGAAGGGCTAGAGGGTGAGGGCGTACCCGAGCAGGACGACGCCGGGCTCGGGCACCCAGTCCAGGTCGGGTTGGCGGACGAAGCCCAGCCGCTCGTACAACCGTTGCGCCGCATGCATCTGCGGCTGAGTCGACAGCACGACCCGGCCATGCCCCTCGGACCTGGCCCGGTCCATGCAGGCCCTGACCAGCTCGTCGGCCACCCCGCGGGCGCGGGCGGCCGGGTCGACGCCCAGCATCCGCAGCCCGACCTCACCGGACGCCGCCAGCTGGGCCATCGCCGTACCGCCGGCCACGTA
>JACMOY010000063.1 GCA_014377795.1 Actinomycetota bacterium
GACCGTGCGACGCACCTCGTCGATGTCGCTGAAGTCGATCTGCGGGTCGATCCCCTGGCTGAACAGGTTGAGCCCCAACGTGACCAGGCAGACGTTGCCGGTGCGCTCGCCGTTGCCGAACAGGCAGCCCTCGATGCGGTCGGCGCCGGCGAGGTAACCCAGCTCGGCGGCGGCGACGCCCGTTCCGCGGTCGTTGTGCGGGTGCAGGCTCAGCACCACCGAGTCGCGGCGCGGCAGGTGGCGGTGCATCCACTCGATCGAGTCGGCGTAGACGTTGGGCGTGGCCATCTCGACGGTCGCGGGCAGGTTGATGATGATCGGCCGCTCGGGCGTGGGGTCGATGACCTCGATCACCTTGGCGCACACCTCGAGCGCGTACTCCAGCTCGGTGCCGGTGTAGGACTCGGGCGAGTACTCGTAGCGGATGTCGGTGTCGGGAGTCAGCATCTCGGCGTACTTCAGGCACAGCCGGGCGCCCTGGGTGGCGATGTCGGTGATGCCGTCGCGGTCCAGACCGAACACCACGCGGCGCTGCAGCGTCGACGTGGAGTTGTAGAAGTGCACGATCGCCTGCTTGGCGCCGCGCAACGACTCGAAGGTGCGCTCGATCAGGTGCTCGCGGCACTGGGTCAGCACCTGGATGACGACGTCGTCGGGGACGTGCCCGCCCTCGACCAGCTGGCGGACGAAGTCGAAGTCGGTCTGGCTGGCGCTGGGGAACCCGACCTCGATCTCCTTGTAGCCCATCTGCACCAGCAGCTGGAACATCGCCAGCTTGCGGGCGGGGCTCATCGGGTCGATCAGCGCCTGGTTGCCGTCCCGCAGGTCGACCGCGCACCAGCGCGGGGCCTGCCCGATGCGGCGGGTGGGCCAGGTGCGGTCGGCCAGGTCGACGTCGAACGACGCCGAGTACGGTCGGTACTTCTGGGTGCGCATGCCCGAGGGCTGCTGAGGAGTGCTGTGCCAGTAGCTGTTCATGGTCTCGTCCTGTGCTCTGCGGTGGGCGGCCGGCGCACACTGAGCCCCGCGACGAGGGACCGGCCTGCTACGAGGCCCCGTCGCGGCGACGAAGGAGAAGCGTCGTCAGCACCCCCTCACTGTAGGCGCTGGCCTGGTGGCCGTCTACGCGCTGGCCGTCACGGCCCGCCGCACTCGCGGACGATCGCCCGTACGTGCCGGACGTCGGTGCCGCAGCAACCGCCCAGGACGTCGATCGCGGGGACCCGGCTGCACAGACCGGCCAGCTCGACGGCGAGGTCCTCGGGGTCGCCGGCGTCCAGCACCGGGCTGGCGTCCAGCTCGGCGTGCGACGTCGATGAGGCGTTCACGCGTACGGCGCGCACCCGCTCGGGCCACTGCCCGCCGTCCAGCGCGATGACGAGATGCCGCGGGTGCGCGCAGTTGACCATGAACCACGCGGGTGCGCCGTCGGTCTGATCGTCCACCGCGCGCACCGCGTCCGTCAGGAGCGCACCGTCCGGCAGTCGGCCGTCCACCTCGACGGTGAACGACACGACCGCCTTCACCCCGACGTCCTGCGCCGCCCGCACGAAGCCGACCGCCTCGGCTGCGGTCGTCAGCGTCAGCGCCGAGACCAGGTCGGCCGACGCCAGGGCCCGCACCTGGGGCAGGTGGTAGGCCCGTGCCTGCTCAGCCGTCATCGAGGCGTCGGCGAGGTAGCCGTCCCCGCGGGGGCCGACGCACCCGCTGACAAGGACGGGGCTGCGGCTCTCGGCTCGCAGACCCGCGACCAGGGCGACCGCGGCGCGGTTGACCCGGGCGAGGTCGTCGGCGTCGTAGCCCAGCCGCGTGCCCCAGTCCGCGCTCGCCCGCCAGGGCGGGGTCTCGAGCACGATCGCGAGCCCGGCGGCGTCCGCGACGGCGAGGTGCTCGCGGTAGTAGGACTCCAGCAGCTCGTGCCCGGGACCGTCGTCCACCAGGGGGAACGCGGCGAAGTCGACCAGGTCCACCCCGTGGTTGAACAGCAGGTCGGTCTCGAGACCGGAGTCGGTGATCATCGCCAGTGGTGCCATGTGGTCCTCCACTCGGGCAAGGGGCTCAGCCCAGGATGTTGACGGCCCGCGCGACGACCAGGGCCACCACGACGACCGCCACGGCCGACTGCAGCATCATCAGGGCCTTGGCCAAGCGGGTCAGCGGCAGGGTGTCGGTGGGGCTGAACGCGGTGGCGTTGGTGAAGCTGAGGTAGAGGTAGTCGAAGAACCTCGTCTCCCAGTGGTCCGGTGCCAGCTCCGGTGAGGCCATCTGGGGAAACAGCAGGTCGGGGTGCACCTGCAGGGCGTGCGCCCGCGCGGCCGGCCCACCCCGGTCGATCTCCCAGTACCAGAGCGCGAACGCGATGATGTTCGTCCCGTAGACCGCTCCCCCCGCGCCGAGCAGTCCGACGGCCTTCGCCGTCGCCGGGCCGCCATGCAGCAGCTCGTCGATGAGCAGCGCCGCGGACAGCGCGTTGGCCAGCGTGACCAGCGCGACCATCGCGAGCCCGCCGTACCGGATCGCGGGGTGGTGGCTCTCGACCCGACCCGGGTTGACCACCAGCAGCGCGAGCAGCAGCACCGCCTCGAGCCCGGGCAGCAGCAACCGCGGGTGCACCGACAGGTCGGCGGGCAGCAGCAGCTGCAGCGCGATCGCCACCAGCACCGCCGCCGTCGCGGGCAGCCGCGACTCGCCACGGGTGCGCCGCAACCACGCCGGGGGATGCTCCCGGATGTCGCCGATCCCGAGTCGCCGCTGCAGGGCCGGCGGCAGGGGCTCGGGAACGCACGATCGGCTCATCCCCGCAGTCTGCCCGCCCCCACCCCGCACTTAGTGAAGCAAGTGCCGTTTCGCGTGCGGAGACGGTGGCAAGTAGTGAA
>JACMOY010000007.1 GCA_014377795.1 Actinomycetota bacterium
CTCGGTGCCGCAGTCGCCGGCGTCAACAACGGCGTCGATCACGTGGTCGAGCTGCTCCTTGATCTGCCACCCGTCGGTCATCGGCTCGTCGTCGTCGGGCAGCAGCAGCGTGCTGGACAGCAGCGGCTCCCCGAGCGCCTGCAGCAGCGCGCGCACGAAGGGGTGGTCGGGGATGCGGACGCCGACGGTGCGCTTCTTGGGGTGGGCCAGCCGGCGCGGCACCTCCTTGGTCGCGGGCAGGATGAACGTGTAGGGCCCTGGGGTCACCGCCTTGATGGCGCGGAACGCGGCGTTGTCGAGCATGACCAGCTGACCGAGCTGGGCGAAGTCCGCGCACACGAGCGTGAAGTGGTGCTTGTCGTCCAGGTGCCGGATCCGGCGGATGCGCTCGGCCCCGGTCGGGCTGTCCAGCCGCGCGCCCAGGGCGTAGCAGGAGTCCGTCGGGTAGGCGATCAGCGCGTCCTCGCGCAGCAGCGCCGCGACCTGCGCGACGCTGCGCGGCTGCGGGTCGCGCGGGTGCACGTCGAAGTACCGGGCCATGCGCCCAGCCTACGAGCGCTCGGATCGCGTCTGTCGGTGTGGCGGCGACTTGTGTCAGCGGGCCGCGGTGGTCACGGCGTCGACGAGGACGTCTGCGGCGGCCCACGGGTCGGTGCGGCCCGCGACGACGTCGGCAGCCAGGTCGGCCAGGCCCCCCGGCCCGGCGCCGCGCAGGTCACCCAGCCGCGAGCGCAGGGCGGCCAGGGCGATCGCCTCGATCTCGGCAGCCGCGCGAGCCGTTCGCCGTCGGTGCAGCCCGGGGCCGGCCAGCCACGCCCAGTGCTCGTCCAGCGCGGCCATCAGCTCGTCCAGGCCCTCGCCGCGTGAGGCGACGGTCGTCACCACCGGGGGCGTCCACCCAACGTCCGACCCTTCGGCGAGCGAGAGCATCTGCCGCAGGTCGCGCACGGCGGCGCTCGCGCCCTCGCGGTCGGCCTTGTTGACGACGAAGACGTCCCCGACCTCCAGGATGCCCGCCTTGGCCGCCTGCACGCCGTCGCCCATCCCGGGCGCGAGCAGCACGACGGTGGTGTCGGCGAGCCCGGCGACCTCGACCTCGCTCTGACCCACGCCGACGGTCTCGACGAGGACGACGTCGCAGCCGGCGGCGTCCAGCACCCGCAGCGCCTGGGGCGTCGACCACGACAAGCCGCCCAGGTGGCCGCGGCTGGCCATCGACCGGATGTACACCTCGGGGTCGAGCGCGTGCTCCTGCATCCGGACCCGGTCGCCGAGCAGCGCCCCGCCCGAGAACGGCGACGAGGGGTCGACCGCGAGCACGCCCACCCTCAGCGACCGGCGCCGCAGGGCGCCGACGACCGCGGACGTCGTCGTGGACTTGCCCACCCCCGGGCTGCCGGTCAGTCCGATGACGCGCGCCGAGCCGGTCAGGGGGGCGAGCGTCGCCATCACCTCGCGCAGCGCCGGGCTGGCGTCCTCGACCAGCGAGATCAACCGGGCGACCGCCCGCGGCTCGCCCGTGCGGGCCCGGTCGACCAGGGCGCCGACGTCCACCGAGCGGCCCACGTCGTCAGGACGGGCGCGGCACGCGCAGCACCAGGGCGTCGCCCTGGCCACCGCCACCGCACAGTGCGGCGACACCGGTGCCGCCGCCGCGACGGCGCAGCTCCAGCGCCAGGTGCAGGGCGATGCGCGCACCGGACATGCCGATCGGGTGGCCCAGGGCGATGGCGCCGCCGTTGACGTTGACCTTGTCCGGGTCCAGGCCGAGCTC
>JACMOY010000064.1 GCA_014377795.1 Actinomycetota bacterium
ATGTGCAGCTCGCCGCGCGCCAACATCGGCTTGAGCATGTTGCCGGCGTCCATCGCCGAGTCGCCACCGGCGCCCGCGCCGACGACCGTGTGCAGCTCGTCGATGGACGTGATGATCTGCCCGCCGGCGTCCTTGATCTCCTCGAGCACGGCCTTGAGCCGCTCCTCGAACTCGCCGCGGTACTTCGCGCCGGCCACCATCGCGGCCAGGTCGAGGCTGAGCACGCGTCGGCCCTTGAGGCTGTCGGGCACGTCGCCGTCAACCACCCGCTGGGCGAGGCCCTCGACGACGGCGGTCTTGCCGACGCCGGGCTCACCGATGAGCACCGGATTGTTCTTCGTACGCCGGCTCAGCACCTGGATGACGCGGCGGATCTCGGCGTCCCGGCCGATCACCGGGTCCAGCGCGCCGTCACTGGCCGCGGCGGTGAGGTCGACGGAGTACTTCTCGAGGGCCTCGTACGTCGACTCGGCGTCCTGGCTGGTGACCCGACGGTTGCCGCGTACGGCGGTGAGACCCTCACGCAGGCCGGCCTCGGAGAGGCCGGCGTCGACGAGCAGCTTCTGGGCGCTCGACTCGGTGCCGGCGATCCCGATGAGCAGGTGCTCGGTGGCGACGTAGTCGTCCTTCATGCCCTGCGCCAGCACCTGCGCCCCCGCCAGTGCCCGCGTCAGCGAGGCCGAGGCAGCCGGCTGCCTCACGGTCGCGCCGGCCGCGCTCGGCAGGGCGGCGACGGCTGCCTGGGCCTTCGCCGCGAGCACGGCGGGATCGATCCCGGACTTGGTCACCAGCGCATGGGTGGTGCCCTCGTTGTCGCGCAGCAACGCGACGAGCAGGTGGATCGGCTCGGTGCTGCTGTTGCCGCCCGTCGTCGCCGCGAGACTGGCAGCCTCGATGGCCTCCCGGGATCGGGTCGTGAACTTGTCGGCCGAGAACTGGCTCATGGCGGGGTCTCCTAGGGGGTCGCGCTGATCGTTCCACCAGACGCAACGCTGACAAAGTTGAGTCTGTTCCGCTCAAGTTTGTTGCGATCGGCTCGCGAATGCAAGCGAAGACCCACGTCAGTCCGGGTTCAGGCGGCGGTCAGGCGGGGTCAGGCGGGGTTCAGGCGGCGGTCAGGCGTCGAAGTCGACGGTCACCTGCGCGGTCACGGGCACCGACTGGCACGTCAGCACGAACCCGCGGGCGACCTCGTCGTCGTCCAGCGCATAGTTGCGGCGCATGTCGACCTCGCCGCTGCGCACCAGGGCCCGGCACGTGCCACACACGCCGCCCTTGCACGCGAACGGCACGTCCGAGCGGGTCGCCTGGGCACCCTCGAGGAGGGTCTGCCCCCGCTCCACCGTCGAGGTGGAGGCGACACCGTCGAGCACCACGGTGACCTCACTGGTGGCCCCGGTCGGGGCGGGCCGGTCGCGGCGGACGTCGGGCGGGGGCTCGTCGACGTAGAACAGCTCGGCGTGCACGCGCTCGGGCGGCACCCCGAGCCCGACCAGCACCGCCCGGGCGTCGGCGATCATCGCGTGCGGCCCGCAGAGCCACACGTGGTCGAAGTCGGCGACCGGGACGAGCGCCCCGTCGACGTCGCCGAGCAGGCGGCGCAGCCGGTCGGCGTCGAGCCGACCCGAGAAGAGGTCGACGTCGCGCGGCTCGCGCGAGAGCACGTGCACGACCTGCAGTCGGGGACCGTGGGCGTTCTTGAGGTCGCCGATCTCCTCGCTGAACATCACCGAGCCGGTCGTGCGGTTGCCGTAGAGCAGCGCCACCTCGGCCGTGGGCCCGGCCGCCAGCACCGACGCCGCGATCGACAACATCGGGGTGATGCCCGATCCGGCCGCGATGCAGAGGTGGCGCGCGGGGGTGGCGGGGTCGGCACGAAAGGCGCCGCGTGGCGGCTCGACCTCCACGACGTCGCCGGCCCGCACGTCACGCACCAGCCAGGAGGAGAACAGCCCGTCGGGGATCTCGCGGACCCCGATCCTCGGAGCCGAGCCCACGGGCGCGCAGATCGAGTACGTACGACGGTGCTCCGCGCCGGCCAGCACTCGGCGGAGCGTGACCGACTGACCCGGCGCGAAGGCGAACGCCTCGCGCAGGTCATCCGGCACGGCGAAGGTGACGGCGGCCGCGTCGTCGGTCAGCGGCTCGACCGCGGCCACAGTCAGCGGGTGGAAGCGCATCGTCAGAGCTCCTTGACGTGCTCGAACGGCTCGGCGCAGGCCGGGCAGCGGTAGAGCGCCGTGCAGGCGGTCGGCCCGAACTCCGAGACCAGACCGGCGCCGGCGGGCGCCCCACAGCGCGGGCAGCGGAGGTCGCGCGGCCGCGCGGTCAGGGTGAGCGGCACCGGTCCGACCGTCTGGCTCGCCGGTCCGGGCGGCGAGATCCCGGCGGCGGCGAGCGCCGCCCGGCCGCGCTCGGAGATCCAGTCGGTGCTCCACGGGGGCGAGAGGTCGACGCGCACCCGCACCTCGTGATGGCCCGCAGCGGTGAGCACCCGGACCAGGTCGTCACGCATCGCGGCCATCGCCGGACAGCCGGAGTAGGTCGGCGTGATCGCCACCTCGACCACTCCGTCGATGTCGGTGACGGAGCGCAGCACCCCCAGGTCGGCCAGGGTCAGCACCGGCAGCTCGGGATCGACGACGGTGGCGGCGACGTCGTAGGCGGTCCTCACCACACCCCCAGCGGGTGCGCGCGGGCCACCGACTGCAGGTCGGCGAGCAGGGCCGGCAGGTCGTCGTCCACGTCCGCGCCGACGACGACGTGCGGACGCTCGACCCCGGCCGAGAGGAGCACGTGGGTGACGACGTCCTCGACCCCGGCGGCCGCCTCGGGGTGCCGCTCGAGCAGGTCGCCGTACGACGGCCAGACGGCGGCGAGTGCATCCTCGAGCCGGAGCCGCGACTCCGGCGTGCCACCGGCCAGCACGAGCACCCAGCGGGCCGACCAGTCGCGGTGGTAGGTCACCTCGCGCACGCCCTTCGCCGCCACGGCGGCGACGACGCCGTCGGCGTGGTCGGTCAGGTCGGTCAGCACCGCGAGCCGCTGGGCCGACCACAGCAGCAGCCGCACGACGAGCTGGGCGAAGTCTGCGTTGCCCAGAGCTGCCAGGCGCGAGGAGCCGAACATGTCGGCCTCGCGGAAGTAGGCGAGCAGGTCCTCCGCGGGCGCCGGGCTGCCCGGTACCTCCGGCACGAGAGCGGGGTCGGCCGCCGCGGCACGGGTCAGCAGCAGTCGGGCCTGGCCGAGCAGGTCGAGGGCGATGTTGGACACCGCGATGTCGGTCTCCAGGTCGGGTGCCCGGCTGCACCACTGCGAGAGCCGGTGCGCGAGCACGAGCGCGTCGTCCCCGAGGCCGCGGCACAGGGCACCCAGCTCACGCGGGTCGACACCGGACGCGACGCGGGTGTCGACGCCGGCGAGCGGGTCCTCGAAGCCGGTGCCGAAAGCCCAGTGGGTGGGGTCGGTACCGAGCAGGCCGTCGTAGACGGAGTCGTGATCGCGCGCACTGTCGGGGACGCGGTCGCGGACCTGGTCGCGGTCGTGGTCGCGGACCTGGTCACGGGAATCAGATGTGCGGGACATCGGCGGGGATCTCGTAGAAGGTGGGGTGCCGGTAGACCTTGTCGCCGGCCGGGGCGAAGAGCGGGTCCTTCTCGTCGGGGCTCGAGGCGGTGATCGCGTCGGCTCGCACGACCCAGATGCTGACGCCCTCGTTGCGGCGCGTGTAGACGTCGCGGGCGTTGCGCAGCGCAGCCGTGTCGTCGGCGGGGTGCAGCGAGCCGACGTGCACGTGGTTGAGGCCGCGCTTGCCGCGCACGAACACCTCGTAGAGCGGGGTCTCGCTCACGG
>JACMOY010000065.1 GCA_014377795.1 Actinomycetota bacterium
GACAGCACCTGCATCGGCACGATCGTCAGCAGCGGCGCCAGCAGCGACTTGACGTCGGGGATGCGGATGACATCGTCGGCGTACGGCGTGACGCTGTCGTCACCATCGGTCGCGATGACGATGGTGCGCGCGCCGCGGGCCCGGATCTCCTGGATGTTCGAGACGACCTTGCCGTGCACCGAGTCGCGACCGCGCGGCGAGGGAACGACGATGAACACCGGCAGCCCCGGCTCGATCAGCGCGATCGGGCCGTGCTTGAGCTCGCCGGCCGCGAACCCCTCGGCGTGGATGTAGGCGAGCTCCTTGAGCTTCAGCGCGCCCTCCATGGCCACCGGGAACCCCACGTGGCGGCCGAGGAACAGCACCACCCGCGCGTCGGCCATCTCACGGGCCAGGGCGCGCACCGGCTCCATCGAGTCGAGCACCTGCTGGATCTGGTCAGGCACCTGGGCCAGCTGCCCGAGGATCTCGCGCACCTCGTCCTCGTACTTGTTGCCGCGCAGCTGGGCCAGGTAGAGGCCGAGCAGGTAGCACGCGGTGACCTGGGCGAGGAACGCCTTGGTCGAGGCGACGGCCACCTCGGGCCCGGCGTGCGTGTAGAGCACGGCGTCGGCCTCGCGGGGGATCGTCGACCCGTGGGTGTTGCAGATGGCCAGCACCGTGGCGCCCTGCTCACGCGCGTGCCGCACGGCCATCAGGGTGTCCATCGTCTCGCCGGACTGCGAGATGGCCACGACCAGCGTCCGGGCGTTGACGACGGGGTCGCGGTAGCGGAACTCGCTGGCCAGCTCGACCTCGGTGGGCACGCGGCACCAGTGCTCGATCGCGTACTTGGCGACCTGCCCGGCGTACGACGACGTGCCGCACGCGATCACCACGATCTTGTCGACGGCGCGCAGGACGCTCTCGTCGATGCGCAGCTCGTCCAGCGCCAGGTGACCCTTGGCGTCGGTGCGGCCCAGCAGGGTGTCGGCCACCGCGCGGGGCTGCTCATCGATCTCCTTGGCCATGAAGGTGGCGTAGCCGCCCTTCTCGGCCGCCGAGGCGTCCCAGTCGACGTGGTACTCCTTGGTCGCGGCCGGGGCCCCGGCGAAGTCGACCACCTCGATGCTGTCAGCGGTGATCGTCACGACCTGGTCCTGGCCGAGCTCGATCGCCTCGCGGGTGTGGTCGATGAACGCGGCCACGTCCGAGCCCAGGTAGTTCGCGCCGTCCCCGCGCCCGACCACCAGGGGGCTGTTGCGGCGGGCGCCGACGACGGTGCCGGGCACATCGGCGTGCACGGCGAGCAGCGTGAACGCGCCGTTCAGCTCGTTGCACACCGCCCGCATCGCCTCAGTGAGGTCGCCGAGCCGGTCGTACGCGCGGGCCACCAGGTGCGCGGCGACCTCGGTGTCGGTCTCGGACAGGAAGGTCACGCCCTCGGTCGCCAGCTCGGCGCGCAGCGCGGCGAAGTTCTCGATGATCCCGTTGTGCACCACCGCCAGTCGGCCGTCCGCGCTGCAGTGCGGGTGCGCGTTGGCGTCGGTCGGGCCGCCGTGCGTGGCCCAGCGGGTGTGTCCCACCCCGGTCACCGACGGGGGCAGGGGGTCGAGCGAGAGCGCCTCTTCGAGATTGGCCAGCTTGCCGGCCTTCTTGCGGCTGTGCAGCACCCCGTCCGCCTGGACGACGATGCCGGCGGAGTCGTAGCCGCGGTACTCCATGCGCCGCAGGCCCTCCAACACCACGTCGAGCGCGGCGACTC
>JACMOY010000066.1 GCA_014377795.1 Actinomycetota bacterium
CGGAGGGGACGAGAGATGCGGCGGCCAGTGCAGCTCGCGCCGCACACGCCCCCCAGGAAGATCGGCGCACGGTGATGCCCCTGTCTGTCGAGGTGGTGGTTCCGCGTCGCATGCTGGCCCAGTTGGCCGTGCAGGGGAAGGGGGCGCCCGAAGCCTTTGCCAGCCCATGACCCGGGCGCCCGGCGAGCACCCCCGGCGGGGCGTTCCACGTCCGCCTCTGCCAGTGTTCGGCTGTGACCACGATCCTGCTGCTGGGCAGCGGCGAGCTCGGCCGCGAGGTCGCGATCGAGGCCGCCCGCCTCGGTGTGCGGGTCGTCGCCGCCGACAGCTACGACGGTGCGCCCGCGATGCAGGTGACGCCGCACCGCCGCGTGCTGGCGATGACCGACCCTGCGGCACTGCGCGCGCTGGTCGAGGAGGTGCGCCCCGACCTGATCGTGCCCGAGGTCGAGGCCCTCGCCACCGATGAGCTGCTCGCCCTCGAGGCAGAGGGGTTCCGGGTCGTGCCCACCGCGCGGGCGGCCCGGCTGACGATGGACCGCGAGGGCATCCGCCGGTTGGCCGCCGAGCAGCTGGGGCTGCCCACCTCGCCGTACCGGTTCGCCTCGACGCAGGACGAGTTCGCCGCCGCCGTCGAGCAGGTCGGCCGGCCGTGCGTCGTCAAGCCGGTGATGAGCAGCAGCGGCAAGGGTCAGTCGGTGGTGCGCACCGACGACGACGTGGCCCGCGCCTGGGCCTACGCCCGTGACAACGCCCGGGTGAAAGGCCAACCGGTGATCGTCGAGGGGTTCGTCGACTTCGCCTACGAGGTGACGCTGCTGACGGTGCGGCACGTCGATGGCGTCACGGTCTGCCCGCCGGTGGGGCACGTCCAGGTCGACGGCGACTACCGCGAGTCGTGGCAGCCGCACCCGATGAGCGAGGTCGCGCTCGCGCGCGGCACCCAGATGGCCGAGACGATCGTCGGCGCCCTCGGTGGTCACGGCCTGTTCGGTGTCGAGCTGTTCGTCACCGCGGACGACCAGGTGCTGTTCAGTGAGGTCTCGCCGCGACCGCACGACACCGGCATGGTGACGATGATCAGCCAGGCCACCAGCGAGTTCGCTCTGCACGTGCGGGCGATCCTCGGTCTGCCCGTCCGGGCCGACGACGTCGCGGTGTCGCGGCCCAGCGCCTCGGCCGTGGTGCTCGGCACGGCGACGGGAGTGCCGACGTACGCCGGCACCGCCGACGCGCTCGCGGTTCCGACCGCGCAGGTGCGCATCTTCAACAAGCCCACCTCGCACCCGGGGCGCCGGCTGGCCGTCGCTCTCGCGCAGGGCGACACCCTCGAGCAGGCCCGTGAGCGGGCGCGCACCGCGGCCGCAGCGATCACCGTCGACGTCACGGGTTGACCTGCGACGATGGGCCGGTGCTCATCGGCCGGCAGTCCAGTGACGTCGCCGTGCCACCCACCGTCCTTCGCCTGGCGGCCACGCGCACGCTGAACGTGTTGTGGCACAACGAGATTGGTGGCGTGACCTACCTCGTCGGTGACGACGTGGTCGTCAAGTGGTCACCGCCCGGTGTCGACCTCGGTGCCGAGGCCGAGCGCCTGGCCTGGGCTCGCGCGTTCCTCGTCGTGCCCGAGGTCGTCGACGCGGGGGCGGACGACGACGGCAGCTGGCTGGTCATGACGCGCCTGTCCGGCGAGAACGCCGTCACGCCGCGCTGGGTCGCCGAGCCCGCGACCGCCGTCCGGGCGGTCGGTGAAGGTCTGCGGGCGCTGCACGACCGGCTGCCGGTCGAGTCGTGCCCGTACAGCTGGTCGGTGACCGACCGTCTGGCCGAGGTCGCCGACCCCACGTCACGGGATCGCCTGCGCGACGCGCCCACCGTCGACCGGCTCGTGGTCTGTCACGGCGACGCGTGCGCGCCCAACACCCTGGTCGCGGACGACGGCCGGTGGGCCGCGCACGTCGACCTCGGCTCACTAGGGCTGGCCGACCGGTGGGCCGACCTCGCCGTCGCCACCTGGAGCACCGGGTGGAACTACGGCCCGGGGTGGGAGGACGCGCTGCTGGACGCCTACGGCGTCGACCCCGACGCCGAGCGGACGGCGTACTACCGCGAGCTGTGGGAGGCCGGCCCGTGAGCGTCCTGGTGCTGGCCTCGCTGAACGCCGACCTGGTCGTGGCCGTGGCGGCCCGACCGGCCGGCGGCGAGACGGTGCTGGGCGGTGACCTCGTCGTCCACCCGGGGGGCAAGGGCGCCAACCAGGCCGCCGCCGCAGCGCTTGCGGGAGCCACGGTGCGCGTCGTGGGTCGGGTCGGCGACGACGCCTACGGGACGCTGCTGCGCACGGCCCTCGCGTCCGTCGGGGCCGACGTCAGCAGGGTCGCGACGACGCCCGGCGCGGCGACCGGCGTCGCACTGATCACCGTGACGCCGGACGGTGAGAACTCCATCGTGGTCGCGTCCGGCGCCAACTCTCGCCTCACGCCGGACGACGTGGGCACGGTCACCGACGACGTCGTCGTCACCCAGCTCGAGCTTTCGATGCCTGCCGTCGAGGAGCTGGCCCGACGCTGCGTCGACGGCGGCCACCGGCTGGTGCTGAACGCGGCGCCACCGCGCCCCGACCTGCCGGCGGCGCTGCTCGCAGCCTGCGACCCGCTCGTCGTCAACGCCCACGAGGCGGCCGCACTCACCGCCACGATCGTGCCCACCACCGTCGAGGACGCCGTCCAGGCCGCTGCGGCGTTGCGGCGCAGGGGTTGTCGCAGCGTCGTCCTGACCCTCGGCGCGGCCGGCGCCGTGGTGCTGGACGCCGACGGGTGCTGGCACGTCGCGCCCCCGCCGGTGGCCGGGGTCGTCGACACGACCGGCGCGGGTGACTGCCTGGTCGGCACCCTCGCCGCGCGCCTGGACGCCGGTGACGACCTCGCGACAGCCGCCGCCGACGCGGTGCGGACCGCCACGCTGGCCGTGCTGGCCGCGGGCGCGCAGACGTCGTATGTCCCGCGCAGCCGGGCGCTCGCCGTCCCCGCGATCCCGCCGCGACCGCTGCGGGCGCCTGCCGACGGAACCGACGCGCCACCCGGGACGTCGAAGCGGCCATGAGCGATCTCGCGCACCTCGACCACTTCACCCTCAAGCAACGGATCACCGTGCTGGCCAACCGCTACGAGATCCGGGCCGCCGACGGCGGGCCGGTCCTGGCGATGGCCCAGCAGAAGCGGTTCGCGTTCAAGGAGCAGGTGACCTTCTACGCCGACGAGGCGCAGCGCGTGCCGGTGTTCGGCTTCAAGGCCCGACGCCGCATCGACCTGAGCGCGACGTACGACGTGACCGACGCCGACGGGGCGCCCATCGGGTGGTTCCGCAAGAAGGCCGGCGCATCGCTGCTGCGCTCGACCTGGGAGATGGGCGCGGCCGACGCGAGCACCGTCACCGGGCGCGAGCGCAGCCAGAACGTGGCCATCGCCCGGCGACTGTGGGAGCTCGCTCCCGTCGTGAGCGACCTGCCGTCGCCGTTCGTCTTCCACTTCGACTTCACCGACGACGCGGGCCAGGTGCTCATGTCGTCGGTGCGGCGGCGCACCCTGCGCGACACCTACGACGTCACCGTCCCCGGCGGGCGGGTCGACGGCCGGGTGGCCGCCGCCATGGCCGTGGCGCTGGACGCGCTGCAGTCGCGCTGACTCAGCCGAGCAGACGCTCGAGCACCTGCGCGACGCCGTCCTGCAGGCACGATGGCGCGGTGTCGTCGGCCGCCTCGATGGCATCGGCGTGGCCATCGGCCATCGCGTACCCGCGGCCCGCCCAGCGCAGCATCTCGATGTCGTTCGGCATGTCGCCGAACGCGACGACGTCGGCCTGCGCGACGCGGCGCGAAGCGGCCAGCTCGGCCAGGGTGACGGCCTTGCTGACCCCGAGCCGCGACACCTCGACCAGGCAGTCGTGGGGGTTGGAGTGGGTGGGGCTCGCGATGTCCCGCAGGGCCCCGCGCGCCACGTCGAGCATCGCATCCCCTGAGCTGGACTCGTTGCGGCACAACAGCTTGACGACGTCGTCCCCGGCCACCAGCTCGGGAAGGGACAGCGGCGGCCGGCCGTCCGCAGCGTCGTACCTGGCGACGTACCCGGGCTCGCGGCCGAAGCCGTGCAGCGTCTCGACCGCGAAGGCGATACCGGGGCTCGCGGCGGTCAGCCGGGCCGCGACGTCCAGCACCACCTCGCCGGTCATGGTGCGCGAGCTGAGGATGCGCTCGGCCGCCAGGTCGTACACGACGGCGCCGTTGCCGCAGATCGCGGTGCCGCTGTGGCCGGTCTGCTCGACGACCTGCCTGAGCCAGCGCGGTGGGCGCCCGGTGACGTAGACGACGTCGACGCCCGCCTCGGCGCAGGCCGCGAACGCCTTCAGCGTGCGCTGCGAGATCGTTCCGTCCGGGCGGACGATGGTGCCGTCCAGATCCGTGGCCACCAGTCGCATGACCCCATCCTGCCCGTCCGCGGCCGTCCCTGACGACGCCGGGCCACGGCGTGGGCACCTGCGGTCCGCCGTCCGGGTCCGGCGCGGCTCGCGCAGGTCGCGTCAGGGACGGCCGGTGAGCTCGGCCGGCAGGACGCCGGCCGCGAGGACGACGTCGCGCCAGGGCCGCACCAGCTCGACCAGGCGCGTGGTCCCCGCCTCACCCAGGTGGGCCCAGCCGGGCAGCGCGGCCAGGCCGGTCTGGGCCTCGACCGCGGCGCGCAGGGCCACGCCGTCCGGGGTGAGGTCGGCCGAGCCTGCCTGCAGCAGCCCGCGGTCGCGCA
>JACMOY010000067.1 GCA_014377795.1 Actinomycetota bacterium
CGATCGCGGACGTCCATGGGCGCGAGCCTAGGGCTGGGTCAGCGCCCGCTGCGACGGCGTCCGCCGGACGACGCCGGCTTGGGCTGGTGGTAGCCGCCTGTGGTGCCCGAGGACGAGCCGGCCGAGGACGTCGAGCGCGCGGGGCCGCCTCCGCCGGAGCGTCGCCGACCACCGGACGCGCCTGCCGCGCCACCGCGACCGGCGCCGGACGAGCGCGGCGCGGAGGACCGCGGCGCGACGACCGGCTCGGGGGCCGGCGTGACGTAGTCGGCGGCCGGGCCGGCCAGCTGCTTCAGCAGCGCGTCGCCGGGCACGACCGCCGCCTGCTGCGGCTTGATGCCCGCCTGGCGGGTCAGCGTGCGGACGTCGCCGTGCTGGTCGGGGGTCATCAGTGTGACGACGACGCCGTCCGCCCCGGCGCGCGCAGTGCGGCCCGAGCGGTGGGTGTAGGCCTTGTGCTCGGCCGGCGGGTCGACGTGGACGACCAGGTTGATGTCGTCGACGTGGATGCCGCGGGCGGCGATGTCGGTCGCGACGAGCACCCGCACGCTGCCGTCGGTGAACGCCGCGAGGTTCCGCTCGCGGGCGTTCTGCGACAGGTTGCCGTGCAGGTCGACGGCCGGGATGCCCGCGGCGGTGAGCTGGCGGGCGAGCTTCTTGGCGGTGTGCTTGGTGCGCATGAACAGCAGGCTGCGGCCCTGGCCGCCGGCCAGCTCGCGGATCACGGTCGGCTTGTCGTCCTTGCCGACGGCGAGCACGTGGTGGGTCATGGTCGAGGTCTCTGTCGCAACGGGTGCGACCGAGTGGGTCACCGGCGAGCGCATGTAGCGCTTGCCGATCACGCCGACGCCGTTGTCGAGCGTGGCGGAGAACAGCAGCCGCTGGGTGCCGGCCGGGGTGCGGTCGAGCAGCCGCTTGACGCCGGGCAGGAACCCCAGGTCGGCCATGTGGTCGGCCTCGTCCAGGACGGTGACCTCGACGGCGTCCAGGTGCACGTGGCCCTGGCCGATCAGGTCCTCCAGCCGGCCCGGGCAGGCGATCAGCACGTCGATGCCACCGCGCAGCGCGCTCACCTGGGGGTTCTGACCGACGCCGCCGAAGACGGTGGTGACGGTCAGACCGGCGGCGGTCGCCAGCGGGGTCATCGTCTCGGCGACCTGGGTGGCCAGCTCGCGGGTCGGTAGCAGCACCAGTGCGCGCGGCCGGTTCGGACGGCGGGTCTTCTTGCTGTCGGTCAGGCGGGCGATGGTGGGCACGGCGAACGCGACGGTCTTGCCGCTGCCGGTGCGCCCGCGTCCGAGGACGTCGCGCCCGGCCAGGGAGTCGGGCAGCGTGGCCGCCTGGATCGGGAACGGTGAGGTGATGCCGCGACCGGCCAGGACGGCGACCAGGGCGTCAGGGACACCCAGCGCAGCGAAGGTGGGCACAGCAACAGAAGTGGTGTCGGACAAGGGGAACTGCCTCTCGATGAGAACGTGGTGGCCGCTGATGCGTCGCAACCCGCGTGCTCTTCGCGGCAGACTTTAGGTGCCTCTCGGCGCCTCGCACTCGACCGCGGACCCGTGCAGGTGCACATGATCCGCCGACGCCATTGTGCCCCACGGTCGGTCCGGACGCCGAATCGCCCCTCGGGCGCCCGAGGGTGCAAGGTGGGGGCGCCCCCAGAACCGATGAGAGGACCCACCCGTGGAGTACCGCACCCTTGGCCGCAGCGGCTGCGTCGTGTCGACGCTGGCCCTCGGCACGATGACCTTCGGCGCCGAGACCGACGAGGCCGGTGCCCGGGCCCAGCTCGACCGGTTCACCGAGGTGGGCGGCACGCTCGTCGACTCCGCAGACGTCTACTCCGGCGGGCAGTCCGAGCAGATCATCGGCCGCTGGCTGGCCACCTGCCCGGCCGACGTCCGCGACCGCGTGGTGCTGGCCACCAAGGGCCGGTTCCCCATGGGCGAGGGCCCCAACGACGTGGGCATCTCGCGCCGGCACCTCGCCCGCGCCCTGGATGCCTCGCTGACCCGGCCCGGCGTCGAGCCCATCGACCTCTACCAGGTGCACGCGTTCGACCCCCTGACGCCGCTGGACGAGACGTTGAGGTTCCTCGACGACGCCGTCCGGGCGGGCAAGATCTCGTACGTCGGGCTCTCGAACTTCACCGGCTGGCAGCTGGTCAAGGCCGTCGCCGTGGCGCAGTCGCAGCACCTGAGCGTGCCGGTGACCCTGCAGCCGCAGTACAACCTGCTGGTGCGCGAGATCGAGTGGGAGGTCGTGCCCGCGGCGCAGAGCGAGGGCCTGGGCCTGCTGCCGTGGTCGCCGCTCGGTGGCGGCTGGCTGACCGGCAAGTACCGCCGCGACCAGCAGCCGACCGGCGCCACCCGCCTCGGCGAGGACCCTGAGCGCGGTGTCGAGGCGTACGCCGGACGGTCCGCGCAGCAGCGCACCTGGGACGTCGTCGACGCGCTGCAGGTCATCGCGCAGCAGCGCGGCGTGAGCATGGCCCAGGTGGCGCTGTCGTGGCTGACCGACCGGCCCGCGGTGACCTCGACCATCCTCGGGGCCCGCACCCTCGAGCAGCTCGACGACAACCTCGCCAGCGCCGGCCTGCACCTGTCGGTCGAGCAGACCGCGGCCCTGGACGCCGCGAGCGACCCGGCCGCCGCCGACTACCCGTACGGCGGCCCCGGCCAGGACCAGCGCAGCCGCAGCCTCGACGGGCGCTGACGCACCGGGTGCCGAGCGGCGTCCGGCCTACAACGTCGCGATGTTCGCGTAGCCGGACTGCTTGAGGAAGCTGGCGTACTCGCGAGGGCACGTCTGCCGGGCCAGGGCATCGGCGTTGGCGACGTATTCGCTGGTGGCGGCCGGGCCTGCACCGTGCGGATGACAACACAGATGAACCCACCGGTGACCTTCGAGGCGCCCGGCGCCGGACCGGGGCTGGCGTCGGTGATCACGCCGTTCGAAGCGCGTCAGCGAGGTCCGGGGCCGGGCGGTAGGTGTGCGGCCCCGGCTCGAGGTGCTCAGGTCGTGCCGGGGTGGTCGATGCGCAACAGCGCCGTGCCGTCGGGCGCCTGCACCTCGACGGCCACGATCTGGTCGGGTCGAAGGGAGGTGTCTGCCGTCAGCGACACCTGCGACCCCGGGTCGGCCGCCCAGGTGCCGACGCTCTCCCGGTGCCCGTCCCGGCCGAGGACGACGAGGGCGTAGCTGCGGCGCACGCCGTCCGACGCGGTGTAGCTGCAGCGCAGACCGATCCGGGTCCCCGACGCGATGCTGGTCACGCCGACGCTGGCCGTCAGGGGCAGCGCCAGCAGCGGACGCATCGCCAGGGGGGTCGGCGGGGCGCTGCGGCGCACCCCGCCGATGACGCCGAACAGCAGCGCGCAGGCCGCGACGGCCAGCAAGGTGATCGCCACCCAGCGCCGACGCCGATCGCGCCGCTCGACGGAGGCCAGCAGGGCAGGCAGCAGCGAGGCCGGCAGGGCCGGCACCTCGTCGTGCTCGAGCTGCCCGGGGTCCACCCGCGAGAGCAGACCGGGCAGACCGGCCAGGTCGTCGACGCAGGAGCGGCAGGGGAGGCAGGCCTCCAGGTGCTGGACGAACGCCGACCGCTCGGCCGGTGACAGCGCACCCAGGACGTACGGGCCGGCAGAGGTCTCGAACGGGTCGGTGCTCACTGCTCCACCCCCATCTCCTGCAGCGCCAGGCGAAGCCGCAGCAGGGCGTAATGGGTCCGCGACTTCACGGTACCCGGGGGCACCCCGAGTACCGCGGAGGCCTCCGCCACCGAACACCCCCGGTAGTAGCACTGCACCAGGACGTCGCGGTGGTTGCTGGACAAGGAGCGCAGCGCCTCGGCGACCACCCAGGTCTGCAGGGCGCGGTCGTGCTCGTCGCGACCGACCTGCTCGGGCACGACGTCGGTGAGCGTCTCGCGGCGGGCCCGGGCGCTGCGCCAGTCGTCGATCACCAGGCGGCGGGCGACGGTGAACAACCAACCGCGCACCGGGCCGCGGGCCGGGTCGAGCACCTCGGGGTGGCGCCAGGCGCGCAGCAACGTCTCCTGCACGACGTCCTGCGCGATCGCGCGGTCGCCGGTGAGCGACACGACGTACGCCCACAGCGGGCCCGCGTGCTCGTCGTGCAGCGCCCGCATGAGCTGGCTGTCGGTGCGTGGCATGGGCCCTCCTGACCTGGTCACGAGCGTCGGCCCGGATCGGTTCACCCCCACTGTGGCGCGGGGGTGAACCACGCGGCCACCCCCTGCGTGTCCTGGTCACCAGACCCCTCACGACGGGACGAGACCATGACCAGCTCACGGACCACCGACGACGACGCCACCGCTTCGACCGACGACGCCCTGCTCGGCCGCCGCAGCGTGCTGTCCGGCGGTGCCCTCGCCGTCGGCGGCGCCGCGCTGCTCGCGGGGTGCGGCGGGACCAGCGCAACGGCCACGGGTGCGACGGGCTCCTCGGCGGCGACGACCCCGGCGGCGCCGACCAGTGCCGCGTCCACCGAGGACGCCGGCCCCTTGGCTCAGCTCGCCGACATCCCGGTGGGGTCCGCCATCGCGGCGACCCTGGGCGGCAAGGCGGTCGTGGTGGCCCAGCCGACCGCCGGCACCGCGGTCGCCTTCAGCGCGATCTGCACCCACAAGGGGTGCACCGTCGCCCCGGCCGGCGCCAAGCTCAACTGCCCCTGCCACGGCTCGGTCTTCGACGCGATGACCGGCAAGGTGCTGTCGGGCCCGGCCTCGCGCGCACTCACCTCGGTGCCGGTCACCGTCAAGGACGGCGCGGTGGTGGCAGGCAGTGCCTGATGCCCCTGACGATCCTGGGGTTGCCGGCCCACGCGCTGATCCTGCACGCCACGGTGGTGCTTCTGCCGGCGTCCTCAGCCTCGTGCTGGCGCCCCTGACCACCAGCTCGGGCAACCGGCTGCGGGCCCGGCTGCCCGTCAACCCCGGGATCGACGCGCCAACGCCGCGGGGGCCCCGCTTGCCTGGGCGGTCGCGCTGGCGCTGGCGCCGCGGTCCGGTGGGTCTTACCTGGGTACGGGCTCACTCACGGGTCTGCACCGGTGCGTCGGTGGCGGCTCGCAGCTGCTCGAGACTGACGTCGGGCGCCAGCTCGACCAGGTCGAAGTGGTCACCGGCCACGTCCAGGACGGCGAGGTCGGTGATCACCCGGTCGACCACCCCCTGGCCGGTCAGCGGCAGGGTGCAGGCGCGCAGCAGCTTGGGTGCGCCGTCCCGCGCGGTGTGCTCCATCAGCACGATGACCCGGCGGGCGCCGTGCACGAGGTCCATCGCCCCACCCATGCCCTTGACCATCTTGCCGGGGATCATCCAGTTGGCGATGTCGCCGCCGGTCGAGACCTGCATGGCCCCGAGCACCGCGGCGTCGATGTGGCCGCCGCGGATCATCCCGAAGCTGGTGGCCGAGTCGAAGAAGCTGGCCCCGGGCACCGTGGTGACGGTCTCCTTGCCGGCGTTGATCAGGTCGGGGTCGACGTCCTCGTCGGCGGGATAGGGCCCGACGCCGAGGATCCCGTTCTCGGACTGCATGACCACGTGGACGCCGTCGGGCAGGAACCCGGGGATCAGCGTCGGCAGGCCGATCCCGAGGTTGACGTACGAGCCGTCGACGAGCTCGCGGGCGGCGCGAGCGGCCATCTGGTCGCGGGTCAGTGGCACGTCAGGCCTCCTTCGGGGCGGCGGGGGTGACGGTGCGCTTCTCGATCCGCTTGGCGGTCGCCTGCTCTGGCGTGAGCACCACGACCCGCTGGACGTACACACCGGGTAGGTGCACCTGGTCGGGGTCGATCTGGCCGGGCTCGACCAGCCGCTCGACCTCGGCGACGGTGGTGCGCCCGGCCATCGCGACGACCGGGTTGAAGTTGCGCGCCGAGGAGTGGAAGACCAGGTTGCCGTGCCGGTCGCCGACCGCGGCGCGCACCAGGGCGAAGTCGGTGGTGATCGACTCCTCCAGCACGCACCGTCGGCCACCGAACTCGCGCACCTCCTTGGCCGGTGAGGCGAGCGCGACCGACCCGTCCGCGGCGTACCGCCACGGCAGGCCGCCCTCGGCGATCTGGGTGCCCACCCCGGTCGGGGTGTAGAACGCCGGGATGCCGGCCCCGCCGGCGCGCAGCTTCTCGGCCAGGGTGCCCTGGGGGGTCAGCTCGACGTCGAGCTCGCCCGCGAGGTACTGGCGGGCGAACTCCTTGTTCTCACCGACGTACGACGCGGTCACCCGGGCGATGCGGTGCGCCCCGAGCAGCAGGCCGAGACCCGCGCCGTCCACCCCGCAGTTGTTCGACACCACCGACAGGTCAGTGGCGCCCTGCTCGAGCAGCGCCTCGATGAGGAACCACGGGATGCCGGCCAGCCCGAACCCGCCCACGGCGAGAGTCGCGCCGTCGGCCACGTCCGCGACGGCGTCTGCCGCCGATCCGACCACCTTGTCCACGTCAGCTCTCCTCGTCTGTCAGCTCGTCCAGAACCTGTTGTGCCACAGCCAGTGCGCTGTTGGCGACCGGCACCCCGGCATACACCGCGGTGTGCACCATGACCTCGCCGATCTCGTCGTGGGTCACGCCGTTGGTGACCGCGGCGCGCACGTGCAGCGCGAGCTCGGTGTCGTGGCCCAGCGCCGCGAGCAGCGCCAGCGTCAGCATGCTGCGCGTACGCCGGTCCAGGCCCGGCCGCGACCACACGTCGCCCCAGGCGTAGCGCGTCACGAGGTCCTGGAAGGGTGCGGTGAGCGGGGTCGTCGCGGCCACCGCCCGGTCGACGTGGGCGTCGCCGAGCACCTCGCGTCGCACCCGGGTGCCCTGCCCTGCGCGGGCCTCGTCGTCCACGGGGCGATCCTGTCAGACCGGGTGGGCGGCGACGTGGTCCAGCACCAGCCGGGCGACGGCCGCCGGCTGCTCGTGCACCGCGATGTGGGCGGCGGGCGAGAGCACCTCGAGCCGGGCCCCCTCGATGCCCTCGGCGATCAGCCGCAGGTGCTCGGGTGGCGTCGCCGGGTCCTGCCCACCGGCGATCGCGAGGGTCGGGGCGGTGATCGAGGCGAGGTCGGGGCGCAGGTCCATCTCGGCGATCGCCTCGCAGCACGCGGCGTACCCGTGCGCGGACGAGGACGAGACCATCGCGACAAGAGCGGCCACCAGCGCCGGATCCTGTTGTGCGGCAGCGGGTGTGAGCCACCGTTCGACGATGGCCGGGGCGACTGACGCCGCACCACCGGCGCGGACGGCGGCAGCGCGGTCGAGCCACCCCTGCGCCGGGCCGAGCCGGGCCGAGGTGCACAGCACCGTCAGCGACCCGACCCGCCCGGGGGTGCGCGCAGCCAGCCGCATCGCGGTCATGCCACCCAGCGACAGGCCGCCGAGGTGGGCGCGCGCGACGCCGAGGGTGTCGAGCAGCAGCACCAGGTCGTCGGCCAGGTCGTCGATCGCGTACGGCCCGGTGGGCGCCGGCGAGAGGCCGTGGCCGCGCGCGTCGTACGTCACGACCCGCAGGTGCTCGGCGAGGACGGGCACAACGGGGTCCCACATCCGGTGGGTGCTGCCGAGCGACCCGGCCAGCACCAGCACGGGCGCGTCGGTGGGGCCCTGGGCGGTGTGGTGCACGACGACGGCGGTCACGGGGTCTCCTGTGCGGGTGGGGGTGCGGCGTGGGCGGCGAGCGCGCGGTCGACGAACAGGCCCGCGTGGCCGACGTCGGCGCGGGCCGGGTCGAGCAGCCGGTCGACCTGCCCGGGGTCCAGCAGCTGCGCGGCCTGCGGGTCGGACACCAGCGCCTGCGCGAAGGGACGTCCGTCGGCGAGCGCGGCGCTCGCCACCCGGGCCACCAGGTCGTGCGCGGCCTCGCGACCGAGGTGGGGCGTGAGCAGGCCGGCGACCGCCTCGGCCGCGGACGTCGGTTCGACGCCGCCCCGCATCCGTCCGACGTCGACGACCAGCGAGTCGAGGCTCTCGCGCAACCACGACACCGCAGAACCCGTGCAGCACAACAGGTCGCGCAGAGGGAGCCACTCGCCGTGCCAGCCGCCGGCCGCGCGCTGGTGCTCGCTGTCGAGGGCGGCGAACAGCGTCGCGACCAGGCCGGGAGCCCGCATCGCACTCGCTCGCACCGAGATCGCCGCGATCGGGTTCGCCTTGTGCGGCATGGTGGACGAGCCGCCGCGGCCGGGCGCGTGCTCGCGCAGCTCGGCCACCTCGGTCTGGGCGAAGAGCACGACGTCGTGGGCGATCGTGCCCGCGACCCCGGCGGCGGCCCCCAGGGCCCCGGCGAGGTCGGTGATCGGCAGCCGCATCGCGTGCCAGGCGAGCACCGGCTCGGCGAGGCCGGTCTCGGCCGCGAACGCGGCGAGCAGCGCGGCCGTGCCGGCGTCGTCCAGGTCGGTCGCCGCCAGCGTGCCGACGGCGCCGCCGAGCTGCACCGGCAGGGTCGCGCCGACGGTGCTCAGCCGTGCCCGGACGCCATCCACGCCGGTCAGCCAGGTGGCCGCGACGAGCCCGAACGTCGTGGGGGTGGCGGCCTGCAGCAGGGTGCGGCCGGTCACGACGTCGTCGCGGTGCCGGTCGGCCAGGGTCGCCAGGGCGGCGGCGACGGCGGCGAGGTCGTCGTCCAGGGCCGTCAGCGAGCGGCGGGCGACGAGCATCCAGGCGGTGTCCATGACGTCCTGGCTGGTCGCCCCGAGGTGCAGGTACGCGGTGGCCGAGGTGGGCAGGCGGTGGCCGATCTCGCGGACGAGCGGGACCACGGGGTTGCCGCCGGCCCCGGCGGCCGCACCGACCGCGGCGACGTCGTAGCCGCCCTCGCAGGCCTGCAGGATGAGTGCGACCGCCGCCGCAGGGGCCGAGCCGACCGCCGCGTGCGCCCGGGCCAGGGCGGCCTGGGTGTCGAGCAGGGCCTGCAGGACGGCGACGTCGCTCGTGCGCGCGGCGGCCGCGCCACGGCCCAGCACCGCACCGAAGAGCCCGCCCGAGCTGGCCACCGGCGGCGGATCAGACGGCGAAGAAGACGGTCTCATGGTCTCCCTGCAGCACGATGTCGAAGCAGTACCCGTCCGGCGACGGCGCGGCGATCAGGGTGGCACGGCGCTCGGAGCCCGGCAGGGCGGTGAGCACCGGGTCGACCGCGTTCGCCGCGGGCTCGTCGCCGAAGTACAGCCGGGTGCCCACCCGCTGGGTCAGCCCGCGGGCGAACACCGACACGTCGCCGTGCGGGGCTTGCATCCCGCCCTCGCCGTCCAGCAG
>JACMOY010000068.1 GCA_014377795.1 Actinomycetota bacterium
CAGGGCGCCCAGCATCTCGGGCGTCTGGTCGAGCGACCCGTCGTCGTGGATGTCGACCTCGATGCCGGTGAGCAGCCGGAACGGCAGCAGCCGCTCAGCCAACCCCGCCACGACGGCCAGCTGGAGCGACAACCGTTCTGCCGTCAGCCCTCTGGCCACCTTCAGCCGCGGCGAATGATCGGTGAGCGCAAGGTACTCGTGGCCCAGCTCGACACCGGTGACCGCCATCTCCTCGATCGGGCTGCCGCCGTCGCTCCAGTCCGAGTGGCTGTGCAGGTCGCCTCGCAGGGAGGCCAGCAGCCGGCGTCCGGCCTCGTCCAACGTCACCAGGTCGACCCGCTCGTCCTCGAGCCGCTGCAGGTACTCGGGCACCGCGCCCGCAACCGCCTCGCTCACCACCGCGGCGGTCGCGTCGCCCACGCCCTTGAGCTCGCGCAGGGTGCCCGCGCTGCTGCGACGCGCCACCTCGTCCGGCGGCGTGGCCGCCAGGACGTCGGCGGCCGCCCGGAACGCCTTCACGCGGTACGACGATGCTTGCGACCGCTCGAGCAGGAAAGCGATGCGGCGCAACGCCTGCAGTGGCTCCACGTCAGTGCCCGGGCAGGTCCTCGAGTGCGACCTGGGCCCGGCTGTCGGCCACCACGATCCGCCCGGCCGAGATCTCGATGGCAGTCGAGTGCACCCACGGCGCCGGCTGCTCACCGAGACCGACGGCGACCAGCTCCTCCTGGAGCGCGCTCTCGATCTCGGGCGTCGGCGCCCCCTCGTACCGCGGCGCGAGCCGGTTGATCACGCCCTGCACGATCTCGTCGTCGCGCAGCGTCCGTCCTACGTTCTCGTCCTCTGCCAGTGGCTGGTCAGGCACGGCCCTACCTCCTCGATCGGGTGGTCACGACGCGCCCAGCCTCATCCCTGAGGCGGACGCCGTCCACTCCAGGGGACGAGGGCCACGCCGCCCGATCCATCCCCGAGGCCGTCGTGCGCCCCTGGCGACATCCCTAGCGTCGATGACGAAGCCCACCCGAGCCAGACCAGGAGCACCCGTGATCACCGCAACCAACCTCACCAAGCGCTACGGCGACAAGACCGCCGTCGACGACCTGACCTTCAGTGTCCGACCCGGGGTGGTCACCGGCTTCCTGGGTCCCAACGGGGCCGGCAAGTCCACCACCATGCGGATGATCGTCGGTCTCGACCGGCCCACCAGCGGCACCGTCACCGTCGGCGGAAGGGCGTACGTCGACCAGGCCGCACCGATGCACGCGATCGGCGCCCTGCTCGAGGCCCGGGCTGTGCACACGGCGCGCTCGGCATACGACCACCTGCTCGCCCTCGGCGCGACGACCGGCCTCGGACGACGACGGGTCGACGAGGTCGTCGACCTGGTCGGCCTGCGCGAGGTCGCGCACCAGCGTGCGGGCGGGTTCTCGCTCGGCATGGGCCAGCGGCTCGGGATCGCGTCGGCGCTGCTCGGCGACCCCGAGGTCGTCATGCTGGACGAGCCCGTCAACGGGCTCGACCTGGACGGCATCCGCTGGATCCGCGGCCTGCTGCGCTCACTGGCCGGCGAGGGGCGCACCGTGTTCGTCTCGTCGCACCAGATGAGCGAAATGGCGCTGACCGCCGAGCACCTCGTGGCCGTCGGCCGCGGTCGCCTGCTGGCCGACGTGTCCGTCGCCGAGATGCTCGCCTCCACCGACTCGGGCACGGTGCGGGTCGGGACGCCGTACGCGACCGAGCTGGCCGAGCTTCTCGCCGGCGAGGGGGTGCAGATCACCAGCAGCGAGCGTCACGTCCTTTCCGTCGTCGGGCGCAGCAGCGAGCAGATCGGTGCAGTTGCGCTGCTGCACGGACTGGTGCTGCACGAGCTCACCCCGCAGCGCGCCACGCTTGAGGAGGCTTTCATCGCGATGACCGGCGACGACGTCGAGTACCGCAGCCAGACCATCGACGACACCAGCCGGAGGGCAGCATGAGCACCGAGGTCCGCACGACGCCCAGCCCCACCCGGCCCGTCGTCGGCACGCGCGAGGTGACCCAGTGGCGGGTGGTGGTGTCTGAGTGGGTCAAGCTGCGCAGCCTGCGCTCGACGCTGTGGACCCTCGGTGCGGCGTGCGTCGCCCTCGTGGGGCTCGGCGTGCTGATCGCCTACGTGCGCACGACGCAGACGGCGCTCGACACGGGGCCCGGGCCGGGCACGAGCGACCCCACGGCGACGGCGCTGGCCGGGGTGAACTTCGGCCAGCTCGCGATCGGTGTGCTGGGCGTCCTCGTCGTGACGGGCGAGTACTCGACCGGGATGATCCGCGCGACGCTGACCGCGGTGCCACGACGACTTCCGGTGCTGTGGGCCAAGTCCGCGGTCTTTGCTGTCGTCACCCTCGCGGTGAGCCTGGTCTCGGTCGTCGCCGCGTTCTTCGGTGCGCAGGCGATCCTGTCCGGCAGCGACCTCCAGACCACCTTCGGTGCTGACGGGGTCGCGAGGGCCGTCGTCGGCGCGGCGCTCTACCTGACGGTGGTCGGCTTGCTCGGGATGGGCCTGGGCTGGATGCTGCGCAGCACGGCCGGCGCCATCGCCGCGCTGTTCGCGCTGCTGCTGGTCGTCCCGGTCGTCTTCGGCCTGCTTCCGGCGAGCTGGAACGACACGGTAGGGCCCTACCTGCCCAACAACGCCGGGCAGGCGGTCATGACCGTCGCGGGTGACGGCTCGCTGCTGCCGCCGTGGACCGGCTTCGCCGTCTTCTGCGGCTACGCCGCGCTCGCGCTGGTCGCCGGGGCCGTCCGGCTCGTGCGCCGCGACGCCTAGTCTGTGCTGGTGGCCCCTCGGCGACTCGACGTCGCGGTCGACCTCGCCATACCGGCGCTGGTCCTTGCCGCTGCACTGCCTCGCGACGCCCAGCGGGTCCAGCTGACACCGACCGCCGCCGTTCTGTACGGCGCCCTCCTCCTGCCACTGCTGTGGCGACGCAGGCACCCGACCCCGGTCTTTCTGGTGGTCGCCGCCGTGTGCTTGGTGCAGTGGGTGGTCGACGTGCACCTGGCCGCGTCCGTGTCGCTGCTCGTCGCGCTGCCCGCGGTGCCCGCGTACGACACGCGCCGTCGAGCGTGGGGGGCCGCCGGCGTCGTGGCACTGGGCGTCGTACTGGCCGTCGTACGGTGGGCACCTGCGGGCACCCGGTACGTCGCCCTGCTGCTCCTGTCGGGCTTCGCGGCCGCGCCGTTCGTCGCCGGGATGGCGGCACGCACCCGACGTGCGTACCTGTCGGCCCTGGAGGAGCGCGCCGAGCGGCTCGAGCGCGATCGTGACCAGCACGGTCGGATCGCTGCCGCCGCCGAACGGGGTCGCATCGCCGGGGAGCTGCACGACGTGGTGGCGCACCACGTCTCGGTGATGGTCACCCTCGCCGACGGCGCGCGGCTGACCGCACCCAGCGACCCAGCGACCGCGGCGCGGGCCATGACCCAGGTGTCGGCCACCGGACGTCAGGCGCTGGGCGAGATGCGCCGGCTGCTCGGCGTCCTCGGGCACGACCGCGGTGACGCCGCGCTCTCACCCCAGCCCGGGCTCGAGGACATCGGTGCGATGGTGGACGGTGTGCGCGCGACCGGGCTCGAGGTCACGCTCGTCCAGTCCGGGTCGCCGGTGGCTGTGCCCGCCGGCGCGGCCCTCGTCGTGTACCGCGTGGTGCAGGAGGCCCTCACCAACACCCTGAAGCACGCTCGCTCGGCGTCCGGTGCGCGGGTCGACCTCGCGTACACCGCCCGCGGGGTCGACGTGATGGTGAGCGACGACGGCACCGCGCCGGTCGGCGTCCTCACCCGGGGGTTCGGCGTGGCGGGGATGCGCGAGCGGGCCGCCGTGTACGGCGGGACCCTGGCCGCAGGCCCCGACCCCGTCGGCGGCTGGCGGGTCGCCCTGCACCTGGACCTCGGGCCGCCGGCGTGAGCGTCAGGGTGCTCCTCGTCGATGACCAGCAGCTGATGCGTCTGGGCTTTCGCCTGGTGCTGCAGGCCCAGAAGGACGTGACCGTCGTCGGCGAGGCCGGTGACGGCGTCCAGGCGATGCGGCTGGTGGCCGAGCTCGCACCGGACGTCGTCCTGATGGACGTGCGGATGCCGGTGATGGACGGCATCGAGACCACCCGCCGGATCGTCGCGGCGTACCCCGCGTCACGGGTGCTGCTGCTGACGACATTCGACCTCGACGAGTACGCGTACGCCGGGCTCAGGGCCGGCGCGAGCGGCTTCCTGCTCAAGGACGTCCCCCCGGAGCAGCTGGTCACTGCCATCCAGGTGGTGGCCGCCGGCGACGCCGTCGTCGCACCCACCGTCACCCGACGGCTGCTGGACGCCTTCGCTGAACGGCTGCCTGACCCGGGGGCATCGGCCCCGGACACGCGACTCGACCGGCTGACCGACCGCGAGCGCGAGGTGCTGCTCGAGGTGGCGGGCGGTCGCTCCAACGCCGAGATCGCGGCCCGGCTCGTGCTGTCGGAGGCGACGGTCAAGAGCCACGTCGGGCGCATCCTGCACAAGCTCGAGCTGCGCGACCGGGTCCAGGTCGTCGTCCTCGCCTACGAGACCGGGGTCGTGCGGCCGCCGCGGTCACCACCCGGGTGACCTGACCCTCGCCGACCTGGGAGGATCCCGGCATGGGACTCGGTGGCACGCGCACCTCGGTCGTCCTCGCGGACGACGACGAGCTCGAGTGGGTCGACCTGCGCCTGGTGCGGGCGCTGGCCCCGGCCGCCCGTCGCCAGCGCACCTCGCGTGCGACCAGCGCGCCCCGCGGGCGCTCCGCCGCCGGATCACGCCCAGCGGACGTCGCCCGGCCGGCGGCGGCACCGCCCACGCCGGGCACCCTCGGTCCCGCGATGATCCTGTGGCTGCGCCGCCACCCCCTGTGGGTGCGCGGCACCGGCCCGCGGATCCTGCTCGTCGACCTGGACAACCTGCGAGCCGGGCCCTCGCGCTGGCAGGCCCGGATGGGGGTCGTCGCCTGGTTGGCCCGGATCGCCGACCACACCGTCCTCGCCGGCCAGCCCGGGGCCGTCGCCCGCGCCCGGCCGCACCTGGGGGCGCTCGGCGAGCAGGCTCACGCGGTCGACGACGGCAGCGACCTGGCCGACCACGTGCTGCTCGACGCGGCCGACGCGATCGTGGCCGCTGCCGCCCGGACGGTCGTGATCAGCAACGACGGGATCTTCGTCCGGCTGGCCGGGCGGGGCCCGCTCACCGTGGTGAGCCCGGGCGTTGACGCCCTCAGCGACAAGCTGCGGGACGCGGCGAGCCGGGTCGTCGACCTCACGGCCGTCGAGGAGTCCGCCCTCATGGCGCTGAGCATCGCTGCTGACCTGACCGACGACCAGCCGGGATGAGCCGCGTCGCCGTCGCCGGTGCCAGTGGGTTCGTCGGCCGGCGGCTGGTGCCCGCGCTGCTTGCCGCCGGCCACGACGTCACCGCCCTGACCCGCCGGCCCGGCGAGTACGACGGCCCGGCGCGGGCGGTGCGGGCCGACGTCCACGACCCGCGGTCGCTGACCAGCGCCCTGCGAGACATCGAGGTGGCGTTCTACCTGGTGCACGAGCTGGCGGGCGGTCACGACGACCTGCCCGACCGCGAGCGGCGCTCGGGTGAGGCGTTCGGCCGGGCGGCGGCTCGCTGCGGGGTGCGCCAGATCGTCTACCTCGGCGGCCTGTCCAGCGCCGGCGCCCACGACGACCCGACGGCCCTGTCGCCGCACCTGCGCGCTCGCCGGCTGACCGAGGCGGCACTGGGTGTCGCGGGCGTGCCGGTCACCGTCGTGCGAGCCGGGATCATCCTCGGTCGCGGCAGCCTGGGGTGGGAGATGATGCGCCAGGTCGGTGCCCGAGTGCCCGTCACGGCCGCCCCGCTGCAGTCGGCGTCCCGCACGCAGCCCATCGGCGCGGCCGACCTGGTCGGCTACCTCGTGGACGTCGTCGACGACGAGCGGCTGCTCGGCACCGTCCTCGAGGTGGGCACGGACGAGGTGGTGACCTACCGCGACCTGATGGGCCGGGTGGCCAGGGCGCACGGCCACCGCGGCAGCGTCGTCCCGTTGCCGGTGGTGCCGGCGCTGCTGATGGAGGCGGGCCTTCGCGCGCTCACCGACGTGGACACCCCGACGGCGATGGCGCTGCTGGCGTCGATGCGCACCGATGCCACCGTGAACGACGATGTGGCCCGCCGGCTGCTGCCCCGTCGGCCGGCGTCCCTGGACGACGCCATCCGGGCGGCCGCCGCCGAA
>JACMOY010000069.1 GCA_014377795.1 Actinomycetota bacterium
CCGGAAGTCGACCGCGCCCGTGGCGGGGGGCTGCAGCGACGACCACGACAGGGTGGCCGAGACGACGTCGGCCCCGGCGCCGGCGGCCGACGTCACCAGCCGGTCGACGAGCAGGGGCCGCAGGTGGGGGCTAGATGCGATGCCGGTGGAGGTCGTGACGCCGAGGTCGACCAGCGGACCCGGCCGGTCGGCGGTGGGCCGGCACAACCGCAGTGTGGTGGCTCCCGACGCGGCCACCGGCTCGTCGCCCTCGTCGGAGTCGACGGCGCGCAGGATTGCCGTCACCAGGAGCGCGCCGACCACGAGCCCGGCCACGGCGAGCAGCACGCCGACCACGAGGGTGCCGGTGGCCCGACCCCGCTCGTCATGCTCATCACGCGGCGGGCCCACCGGACGCACCAGGCGCCGGGCGACCGGTGCCAGCAGCAACGCCTCGAGGACCATCGCGGCCAGCCAGCCGACGGCGAGCCCCCGGGCGCCGTCCAGCACTCCGCCCCCGGCGGCGCCGGCGAGCTCGAGCATCAGGGCCACCGAGGCCAGCCGGGTGGCGAGGTGGAACCGCTTCTCGGAGCGCCACAGCGCGACCAGGTGGTCCTTGACGACCATCCACGCGCCGGCGGGCACGAGCAGCGCGAGCACGACGTACGACGTGTCGGCGTACCCGCCCCCGAAGATGCTCAGCACGGGGCGACCGAGCGTCCAGGCGCCGGCGCAGATGACCAGGCTGAGCCCGAGCGCGACGACGATCGTCTGGCGCATCGTGACGCGCAGCGCGGCCGGGCCCTCGCCGGCGCCGTGCGCGAACAGCGAGACAGCCAGCAGGTACGGCGGCAGGAACGCGAACGTCGCGAGCAGCCAGGCGATCGCGAAGGCGGCGTTCTCGCGGGTCTCGAGTGTCAGCGCGGCGGCTACCGGCACCAGCTGGGTGCACGCGGCGATCGCGAGGTTCAGCCGGTAGTGGTGCAGCGCCGGGGCGTGCAGGCGGCTGATGTCGGCGCGCAGACTCGGTCCCTCGCCCGCGGTCGGCAGGCGCAGCACGCGCCAGGCGACGGCGACCGACACCAGCAGCGGCAGCACCCAGCACACCTGCAGGGCGAGCGCGTCGCGAGAGCCGGCGAGTAGCAGCAGCCCTGCCAGCGGGAACCGCAGCAGCGACGCCACCAGGTTGCGGGTGACCTGCACGCCCGAGCGGCGCAGCCCCAGCACGGCCTCGTCGAGCACCGCCACCCACACGGCGGCGACCGATCCGGCGACGAACGCCGCGGCGCGGGCAGGGTCGGAAAGCGCCTCGCCGAGGGCGCCGCCGATCCCGGAGGCGCCCACCGCCGCGACGACCACGCCGGCCGCGACGACCGCGACGGCCGCCGAGACCAGGAGCGAGCGCAGCAGCAGGGTGCGTTGGCGAGCGGCCCCCTGGGCGGGCAGCTCGGCAACGAGGAACGTGCCGAGCCCCAGCGAGCAGAACAGCCCGAGCAGGGTCTGGGTGCTGATCGCGGCCGTCGCGACGCCCACACCGTGGGCGGGCACGAGGCGGGCGACGGTCACCCAGAACACCAGACCGAGCAGGGCACTGGCGGCCTGGGCGCCAAGCAGCGACCGGAACGGTGCCCACACGCCTGCGTCGGTGCGAGCAGGCGGGCGTTCGCGCACGTTGCCACTCATCGCTCGCCTCCGGCGGAAGCTGACCAGCCGAGCGGCGCAGGGAGGGTGGTGTGGTCGAACAGTCCGTGCCAGGCGCTCCACGCGGCGTACGTCGTGGTCGCCAGTAGCACGACCACCACCAGCGCGGGACCGACCCAGCGCCGGCGACCCGGGGCGGACCACGGCACCCGGTCGGTGCAGCGCAGCACGGCGAGCGCGACCCCCGAGACGACTAGCAGCGCGACGACGAGTCCGCTGGTCGCCGAGAAGCCGGTGGCCGTGGCCATCACGCCGAGGCATGCCAGCGCCGGCAGGCTCACCGCGAGCAGCCAGGCGTCGCGCGCCTCGGAGCGCGTCGTACGACGACCCAGCAGCAGCGCGACGACCGCCGCGAGGCCGAGCACGAGCGCCGACTGCCAGGGCCGGGAGTCGCCGGGGAGGCCCGGGTCGGCGCGGTCGGTGAAGGTGGCCGACTCACCGCGCAGCGCGCGCACGTCGTAGATCCGGACCGAGCCGTCAAGTACCAGGACGTAGCCCGGGGCGCCGTCGAACTTCTCGAGTTGGTCGGCGTCGAGCCGGTCGGAGTCGGGGTAGCCGTTGCTGCCCTCGAAGAACGACCCGGAGCGCAACGGCTGGTCCTCGAGCCGGGTGTCGACGACCACGAAGTCGACCTGTCCGGTGCGCACGACCTCGTCGGCGTCGGCGAGGGAGGTCGACAAGAAGAGCGGGGTCACGTTGACCGAGCCCGACGAGCTGGTGACCGGGTCGACGGGCGCCACGGTTGGCAGGACCCGCGACATCGTGGTGTCGGCCGCGATGCGCGACCCGGCGGGGAGGTAGCGTCCGGCCCACTCGGCGACGGCGAGCGTCTCGGCGTCGACCGAGCGGTGCTCGGCGGCAGCCAGGTAGGGGCCCGGGCCGCGCTGCCAGTCGGGGCCGGCACCCAAGATGGCGCTACCGAGCAGCAGCACCAGCGCGGCCGGTACGGCGAGCCACAGCCGCGCGACGCCCGAGCCGAGCCGGGGTGCCAGCCAGAGGGCCACGGTGAGCGCCGCGGCCAGCATCACGAACGTGGAGGCCCGCTCGGCCACCTCGCTCGCGGCCGGCGAGAAGCGGGCGAGCAGGGTCAGCGGGTAGGCGGCGCCCAGGGCGAGCGGCAGCCACCGCAAGGGGGTGCGGGGCAGCGTGCGACCCCGCAGCACGGCGAGTAGCGCCGGCGCGAGGAGCACGCACCACAGCAGCACCGAGCCGAACATGACGGCGACCTCCCACAGCGGCGCGGGGTCGCCGGCCGAGCCGGACGCGACCTGCCGGCCACCGCCGTCGAGCGCGATCAGTCGGGCGACCTGCTCCCCCGCGCTGCCGAACACCGGGCCGAGGTAGGGCACGAGCAGCGGCACGGCGACCACGCTCCACCCGGCCACGACGAGGCCGGCGACGTAGGCCGAGACGAGGGTGATGCGGGCGCGAGCACGCTCGCGGCCAGCGAGCTGCAGCAGCCCGACGAGCCACAGCGCCGCCAGCACGATCCAGCTGGTCAGGTGGTGGGTGACAGCGAGGGTGGCCAGGCAGGCCTGGAGGCCGAGCAGTGACTGCGCGGGGCGAGGAGCGTCGTACGCCCTGATCAGGAGCAGCGGCACCGCCACGACCATCGCGAGCGCCAACGTCTGGTAGCTGAACTGGGCGTTGAAGAAGTAGAGCTGCTGGCTTGCGGCGTAAAGCAGCACCACCAGGCCGCCGACACGGGCCGAGTGCCCGATGCGGGACCCCAGCAGGAACAGGCCGACGGCCAGCACCGCCCGCGAGATCGCGACGACCGCCACCTGGCAGGCGATCAGGGGCAGTCCGGTGAGCCAGTGCACCGCACCCGTGGCGAGCTCGAGCCCCGGGTAGTGCGGGCTCACCGGCAGCATGGTGTTGGGGGTGAACCAGCCATCGCCCGCGGTCAGGTCAACGAGCGTGGTGACGTGCAGCGACTCGTCGAACGACGCGGCGTAGACGGGGTCGGCGAGCAACCACGAGAGGTAGAGCAGGAGCAGGAACGCGAGCGAGGCACGCAGCCGCTGACGCGGGGTGGGACCGACGGCGAGCAGCAGCGTCGCGAACGGCACACACAGCAACAGGAAGCCGACGGACCACAGCGGCGCGGTCCAGCCGGTGTGGCCGGCCCAGCCAGCTGCGTAGCCGACCGTCTGCACGGCGAGCGCCAC
>JACMOY010000070.1 GCA_014377795.1 Actinomycetota bacterium
CGTTGCCGCCCGGGGGCGGGCGGGGGGGGACCACCGGGTGGCGGCCGCCGGCGGCCCGCACCCGCCCGCCCGCGACGGTGAGCTCGTCGCCGGCGTGCAGCGGTCGTGCCTCGATGCCGGCGCCGGTCAGCTCGGCCGCCGTCTCGGGCTCGGCGACCAGCAGGGCCCGCCCGTTGGCCTCGAGCAGCATCGGCAGGCGCTGGACGTCGACGTGGTCGGCGTGCTGATGGGTGATGATCACGGCGTCGAGGTCGGTGAGCTCCTCGAAGCCGTGCGAGAAGCTGCCCGGGTCGAGCAGCAGCCGGGCGCCGTCGACCTCGACGAGCAGGCACGAGTGGCCGAGGTGGGTGAGGCGCATGGCGCCACCCTGCCACCGCGACCGGCGCCCCACCACCCGCCGGTAGGCTGCTGACGCTCGCCACGCACCACTGACCGGAGGATCGCCACCATGGGCCGCGTCGTCGTCGAGGTCATGCTCAAGCCCGAGATCCTCGACCCGCAGGGTCAGGCCGTGCTGAACGCTCTGCCTCGCCTGGGGTTTGACGGGTTCAGCTTGGTGCGCCAGGGCAAGCGGTTCGAGCTGAGCGTCGACGGCGAGGTCACCGACGAGGTGCTCGCCCGGGTGCGCGAGGCCGCCGCGACGCTGCTGAGCAACCCGGTGATCGAGGACGTCGTCGCCGTCGAGCGGGTGGGCTGATGCGGATCGGGGTCGTCACGTTCCCGGGGTCGCTCGACGACCGCGACGCCGCTCGCGCCGTGCGGCTCGCCGGGGCCGAGGCCGTCAGCCTCTGGCACGGGGACGCCGACCTGCACGGCGTCGACGCCGTGGTGCTGCCCGGGGGGTTCTCCTACGGCGACTACCTTCGGTGCGGGGCCATCGCCCGCTTCGCGCCGGTCATGGGGCCGCTGGTCGACGCCGCGAACGGCGGCCTGCCGGTGCTCGGAATCTGCAACGGGTTCCAGGTGCTCTGCGAGTCGCACCTGCTGCCCGGCGCGCTGGTGCGCAACGACCACCGCACGTTCGTCTGCCGCGACCAGCCGCTGTCGATCGAGCGCACCGACACTCCGTGGACCTCGGCGTACGCGCCGGGCGAGCGGGTCGTCGTCCCCCTGAAGAACGGCGAGGGGGGCTTCGTCGCCGACGAGCGCACGCTCGACGAGCTCGAGGGCGAGGGGCGGGTGGTCGCCCGCTACGTCGGCAAGAACCCGAACGGCTCGTACCGCGCCATCGCCGGCATCTCGAACGCCGCCGGTAACGTCGTCGGCCTGATGCCCCACCCCGAGCACGCGATCGAGCCGCTGTTCGGGCCCGACCCGCGATCGGGCACCGGCGGGCTGGACGGCCTGCGGTTCTTCACCTCCGTCGTCGAAGGGCTCGTCAGCGCGTGAGCACCGACACCGTGCAGCAGGCACTCGTCACCGCCGACATCGAGCAGCCGTGGGCCGCTCTGGGGCTCAAACCCGATGAGTACCAACGCATCCGCGAGATCCTCGGCCGGCGTCCGACGTCCTCCGAGCTGGCCATGTACAGCGTGATGTGGAGTGAGCACTGCTCCTACAAGTCCAGCAAGGTGCACCTGCGCCAGTTCGGTGAGAAGACCACCGACGCCATGCGCGAGAAGCTCATGGTCGGCATCGGCGAGAACGCCGGGGTCGTCGACATCGGCGACGGCTGGGCAGTGACGTTCAAGGTCGAGAGTCACAACCACCCCTCGTACGTCGAGCCGTACCAGGGCGCGGCCACCGGGGTCGGCGGCATCGTCCGCGACATCATGAGCATGGGCGCACGGCCGATCGCGATCCTGGACCCGCTGCGGTTCGGGGCGATCGACCACCCGGACACGCGCCGGGTGCTGCCCGGGATCGTTGCGGGCGTGGGCGGCTACGGCAACTGCCTGGGCCTGCCGAACATCGGCGGCGAGGTCGTGTTCGACCCGTGCTACCAGGGCAACCCACTCGTCAACGCTCTGTGCGTCGGGTCGATGAGGCACGAGGACATCCACCTGGCCAACGCCACCGGTGCCGGCAACCTGGTGATCCTGTTCGGCGCCAAGACCGGCGGGGACGGCATCGGCGGGGTATCCGTCCTCGCCTCCGAGACGTTCGAGTCGACCGGGCCGAGCAAGCGCCCGGCGGTGCAGGTCGGCGACCCGTTCGCCGAGAAGGTGCTGATCGAGTGCTGCCTCGACCTGTTCGCCGCCAAGGTGGTCGAGGGCATCCAGGACCTCGGGGGCGCGGGGCTGTCGTGCGCCACGAGTGAGCTGGCGAGCAACGGCGACGGTGGCATGCACGTGTGGCTCGACCGGGTTCCGTTGCGCGACATCACGCTCAGCCCCGAAGAGATCCTGATGAGCGAGTCCCAAGAACGCATGATGGCGGTCGTGCGGCCCGACCAGCTCGATGCGTTCATGGCGATCACCGACCGGTGGGCGGTCGAGGCGACCGTCGTCGGCGAGGTCACCACCACCGGCCGCCTGGTCATCGAGTGGCGCGGCGAGACCGTGGTCGACGTCCCGCCGCGCACCGTCGCGCACGACGGTCCTGTCTACGACCGGCCCATGCAGCGCCCGGCGACGCTGGACGCGCTGCAGGCTGACGCCCCGACGTCCGACCGCCTCGCCCGCCCGACCACCGGCGAGCAGCTGCGGGCGACGCTGCTGCAGCTGGCCGGGTCGCCCAACCTCTGCAGCCGCGCGTGGGTGACCGACCAGTACGACCGCTACGTCATGGGCAACACCGCCCTGTCGATGCCCGACGACGCCGGCGTCGTCCGCGTCGACGAGACCACCGGCCGCGGTGTCGCGATCTCGACCGACTGCAACAGCCGCTTCGCCGCGCTCGACCCGTACGCCGGCGCGCAGCTGGCGCTCGCCGAGGCCTACCGCAACGTGGCCACCGCGGGCGCGACCCCGCTGGCGGTCACCGACTGCCTCAACTTCGGCTCACCCGAGGACCCCGGCGTCATGTGGCAGTTCGCCCAGGCGGTCACCGGCATCGCCGACGGCTGCCTGCAGCTCGGCGTCCCCGTGACCGGCGGCAACGTCAGCCTCTACAACCAGACCGGCACGACCGCGATCTACCCGACCCCGGTCGTCGGCGTCCTCGGCGTGATGGACGACGTCACGCGCCGCACGCCGTCCGGCTGGCGCGAGGCCGGGCAGGTCGTCTACCTGGTCGGCACGACGCGCGACGAGCTCGGCGGCTCGTCGTGGGCCGACGTCGTGCACGGCCACCTCGGCGGGCTGCCGCCGCGGGTCGACCTCGAGGCCGAGCGGGTGCTGGCCGAGATCCTCGTCGCCTGCTCGCGCGACGGCATGGTCGACGCCGCGCACGACCTCAGCGACGGCGGGCTGGCCACGGCGCTGGCCGAGTCGTGCCTGCGCTACGGGGTCGGGGTGCGCGTCTGGCTGGACGAGCTGTGCGAGCGCGACGGCATCGACCCGTTCTTGGCGCTGTTCAGCGAGTCGACCGCCCGCGTGATCGCGAGCGTGCCCCGGTCCGAGGAGGTGCGCTTCACCGACGTCTGCACCGCCCGCGGGGTCGCCCACCTGCGGATCGGTGTCGTCGACGAGGCCGCCGAGCCGGCCCTGGACGTCCAGGGGCTGTTCACCCTGCCGCTGGCCGAGCTGCGCGCCACCCACGACGCGACCCTGCCCGCCGCCTTCGCCTGACCCTGACCCACCCCCGTCCCAAGGCCGCACTTTGTGAGGCAAGTGACGTCCGACGTGCGGGGCGAGCGTCAGTTAGTGAGGCAAGTGCGCGCGGGGGCGGGTGGCGACGAGGGCGGCGACGACGGACGCGGCGGTGACGAGGGCGATCACGACGGCCATCGACATCGACGCGTCGGCACCCAGGCCGACCAGGGGTGCTACCGCGGCGCCGGCGGCGAACTGACCCAGCCCGAGCAGCGCGGACGCCGACCCCGCCGTCGCGCCGTGGTCGGCCAGTCCCAGCGCGGTGGCGTTGGGGAACACCAGCCCCATGCCGGAGACGACGCAGAAGAGCGCGGGCAGCACGGCGATTAGGCCCGCGCCGACCACCGTCGCGGCGAGCAGTCCGAGACCACCGACAGCGACGATCGACGTGCCGGCCAGCAGCAGGACGCCGGGCCCGGTGCGGTGCACGATCCGGCCGCTGACCTGCGAGAGCACGACGAGGCCGACGGTGTTGACGGCGAACACGCCGCTGTACGCCTGAGGCGACAGCCCGTGCACGTCCTGCAGCAGGAACGGCGACCCGGCGAGGTAGCCGAACAGGCCGCCGCACCCCAGCACCAGCGTCACCAGCGGCAGGACGAACGAGCGGTCGCGCAGAAGGTGGGCGAACGTGCGCAGCGTCTGGCCGAGGCCGCCGCGGCGACGGCGCTCGACCGGCAGCGTCTCGGGCACCCGGACGGAGGCCGCGATCAGGGCCAGCACCCCGAGCCCGGCGAGCAGGGCGAAGATCCCTCGCCACGAGGTGACCAGCAGCAGCTGGCCGCCGATCACCGGGGCGGCGACCGGCGCGACGCCGGTGACCAGCATCAGCGCCGCGAACAGGCGCGCCATCGTGGTCCCGCTCGAGCTGTCGCGGGCCACCGCCATCGCGGTGACCATCCCCGCGGCGCCGGCGAAGCCCTGCACGAACCGCAGCCCGGTCAGCACCCCGATCGAGGGTGCGACCGAGCACAGGGCGGACGCGACGACGTAGAGCATCAGCCCGACGAGCAGCGGACGTCGGCGCCCCAGCGCGTCACTCAGGGGCCCGAACACCAGCTGGCCGAGCCCGAGGCCCGCCAGGGTCGCCGTCAGCGTGAGCTGGGTGGCGGACGTCGAGGCGCCGAGCTCGGTCGCGATGGTCGGCAGTGCCGGCAGGTAGGTGTCCAGGGACAGCGGCCCGAGGCCCTGCAGCGAGCCCAGGACGACGATCAGCCCGACGGGTACGCCGATCGCGGCCCGTCCGGCCGAAGAGCGCTCGGGGGACGGCGCGGCGGTGGTGTCTGGGGGTGCGGTGGTGGACACGACGGGTCCTTCGAGGTGACGGACGGGCGGGGCGACGTCGACGCTGACCTCAAGATGACGGGTGGTGGCCGCGACGGATCAACCGGCGGTGCCTCGGCGACAAGCCACGGCACCAGGGGGTTGTTCCCGTGGCGCGCGTCAGGGGCGCAGCAGGGTGCCGCCTGCCCGACCGCCCCGGACCTGCGCTCCTCCGCCCGACCGGTGCGGCGTGGTCGATATGCCCGGTTCAGACGAGGTTTGGGGGAGGAAGGGGACCGGCCTCCGAGACCTCGGTGGCGACGTCGACGGAGTTGGTCATGATGAGCATCCTGCCTGGTCGGCTGGGACAGTCGAGCATGACGACCTGGCGGGTGCGGGACTTCCACGACGACGACCTCGACCACGTGGTGCGGGTGTGGGAGGAGTCGCGCAAGACCGGCGTCGACCCCGTCTACGGGCTCGCCGAGGTGCTCGCCGCGATCCGCAACGACGGGTCGGCCGTGGTCGCGGTGGTCGGGCCGGTCGTGGTGGGCGCGACGATCGCGCGGATCAACGGCGACCGCGGCTGGGTGGTGATGCTGGCGCTGGCGGACGAGTGGCGCGGCAAGGGCATCGGGTCGGCGATGCTGACCGACCTCGAGAGCCGGCTGGTGCACCGGGGCGTGCACCGGCTCTCGGCGCTGCTGCCCGAGGGCGAGACCGGCGTGGAGGCGTTCCGCAACCGCGGCTACCGCACCCGCGACCTCGTGTACTTCGAGCGCGTCGTACCGCTGCAGCCGCAGGAGGTCGGGCGGCTCGAGAGCCTGGGCGGCCACGTCCTGCCCGACGGGCTGTGGGACGCCCTCGCCGGCATGGCGCAGGAGAAGACCCTGATCGAGCGTCGGCTGGTGCTGCCGCTGGCCGACCCCGATCTGGCCGAGGAGTTCGGGGTGCGCCCGCCGCACGCCGTCGTCCTGTTCGGCCCCCCGGGCACGGGCAAGACGACGTTCGCCAAGGCGGTCGCCTCGCGGCTGGGCTGGCCGTTCGTCGAGGTGCTGCCGTCGCGGCTGGCCGCCGAGGGGCCGGGGCTGGCGCTCGCGCTGCGCGACACCTTCGCCGAGATCGCCGAGCTCGAGCACGCGGTCGTGTTCATCGACGAGGTCGAGGAGATCGCGGCCGAGCGCGGGGGGCGCCCGCCCTCGCCGACCCAGGGCGTCACCAACGAGCTGCTGAAGAGCATCTCGGGGTTCCGCGAGCGCGACGGCCGCCTGCTCGTGTGCGCCACCAACTTCGTCCGCGCTCTCGACCCGGCGTTCCTGCGGCACGGGCGCTTCGACTACGTCATCCCGATCGGCCCGCCGGACCGCACGGCCCGGGCCGCCATCTGGCGGCGGTACGTGCCGGACACCGTCCTGGACCTCGTCGACGTCGAGGCGCTCGTGGCGGCCAGCAACCTGTTCACCCCGGCCGACATCGAGTTCGCCGCGCGCAAGGCCTCGCAGCAGGCGCTGGAGTCCTCGGTGTACGGCACCGCGGGCGGCGTGCGCGGCCCGACCACCGCCGACTACCTCGACGCGGTCGGCCAGACCCGCAGCACCCTCACCGAGGCGATGGTCGCCGACTTCACCGACGACATCGAGCGCATCTCGCGGCTGTAGGCGCGTGCGCGGATGGCACCATCGGTGCATGCCCCCCCAGCGCCGCACCGACCCCGCCGCGGGCCGCACGGCGCTCGCGGCCTGGCAGGCGGACGCCTCGGCGCCGGACCGCGCGACCCGGGCGACCGCCGTCCGGTACACGCTCGAGCAGCTGGCCGAGCAGGCGCCCGGGCACACCCTCGAGGTGCGGGTGCCGCCGTACGGCGTGACCCAGTGCCTGCAGGGACCCCGCCACACCCGCGGCACCCCGCCCAACGTCGTCGAGACGGACGCCGAGACCTGGCTCGCGCTCGCGACGGGCACCCTGTCGTGGGCGCAGGCCAGGGCGTCCGGGGCCGTGCACGCCAGCGGCGAGCGGGCCGACCTGAGCGACCTGCTGCCGGTCGTACCGCCGCGCGGGCTACCGTCATCTTCGTGAACGAGCAGCAGCTGGGTCCCGTGCGCCGGGTGCGGGTGCGCCGCGCACCGCGCTCCCAGGCCTTCGTCGGGGCCGGTGTGGCCGTCGGAGTCCTGACGGCGCTGGTGATCGGGCTGACCGGCACAGCGGACGCCGCCGCCGGCCGGGGCCGACTGCTGGCCTACCTCGTGATCGGGCTGGCGCTGGTCGGTGCGACCCTCGGGGGGCTGGTGGCCGTGGCCTTCGAGCGCTCGGGGCGTCGCCGCTCCTGACGAACGTCTGCGCTGTGGGAGACTTTGCCGGTGGCGAGAGGCGACGGACGGCTGACGCACGACCTGCTGCCGGGCGAGAAGGGCCCCCAGGACGCCTGTGGTGTCTTCGGGGTCTGGGCGCCGGGTGAGGACGTCGCGAAGCTCACCTACTTCGGTCTGTACTCCCTGCAGCACCGCGGCCAGGAGTCGGCGGGGATCGCGACCAGCGACGGCGAGCGGCTGCTGGTCTACAAGGACATGGGCCTGGTCTCGCAGGTCTTCGACGAGGCGGCGCTGCACTCGCTGAAGGGCCACCTGGCCATCGGCCACAGCCGCTACTCCACCACCGGCGGCAGCACCTGGGAGAACGCCCAGCCCACGCTCGGCAACACCGCCGGCGGCACGGTCGCCCTGGCCCACAACGGCAACCTGACCAACTCGACCGAGCTGCGCGAGCTCGTGCGCGAGCGGTACGGCGTGCAGGCCGCGGGTGAGCCCAGCCGCGGCAACACCACCGACACCGCGCTGGTCACCGCGCTGCTGGCCGGCAACCCCGACCGTAGCCTGGAGGCCACCGCCCTGGACGTCCTGCCGCTGCTCAAGGGCGCGTTCTCGCTGGTGTTCATGGACGAGCGCACGCTGTACGCCGCCCGCGACCCGCACGGCGTCCGCCCCCTGGTGCTTGGCCGGCTCGAGCACGGCTGGGTGGTGGCCAGCGAGACGCCTGCCCTCGCGACGGTCGGGGCCAGCGTGATCCGCGAGGTCGAGCCGGGCGAGATGATCGCGATCGACGCCGACGGCCTGCGCACCCACCGCTTCGCTGAGCCCGAGCCGAAGGGGTGCGTCTTCGAGTACGTCTACCTCGCCCGCCCCGACGCCACGATCAGCGGCCGGTCGGTGCACGAGGCCCGCGTCGACATGGGACGTCGCCTGGCCCGTGAGTACCCGGTCGACGCCGACCTGGTGATCGGCGTCCCTGAGTCCGGCGTACCCGCGGCGATCGGCTACGCCGAAGAGAGCGGCATCCCGTTCGGGCAGGGGTTCGTCAAGAACTCCTACGTCGGGCGCACGTTCATCGAGCCGAGCCAGACGATCCGCCAGCTCGGCATCCGGCTCAAGCTCAACCCGCTCGTCCACGTGCTGAAGGGCCGCCGGATCATCGTCGTGGACGACTCGATCGTGCGGGGCAACACCCAGCGCGCGCAGGTGCGCATGCTGCGCGAGTCCGGCGCCGCCGAGGTGCACGTGCGGATCTCGTCGCCGCCGGTCACCTGGCCCTGCTTCTACGGCATCGACTTCGCCAGCCGTGCCGAGCTGATCGCCACCGGCCTCGGCGTCGAGGAGGTCCGCGCCAGCATCGGCGCCGACTCGCTCGGCTACATCAGCGAGGACGGCATGGTCGCCGCCACCCACCAGCCGGCCGACCGGCTGTGCACCGCCTGCTTCACGGGGCGCTACCCGATCGAGCTGCCGCCGTCGGCCCAGCTGGGCAAGCACGTGCTCGAGACCCTGCCCGGGCTGGACGTGCGGGCCGGTGGCGGTCGCGACGTCGAGGGCGTCACGACCGCAGTCTCCGGTGGCGCCGCCGACGCACTCACCCGGCCGTGACGGCGTGAGCGACCAGCCCATCACGTACGCCGGCGCCGGGGTCGACGTCGAGGCCGGCGACCGCGCGGTCACGCTGATGCGCGACTGGGTCGCCAAGACCCGCCGTCCCGAGGTCGTCGGGGGGCTCGGCGGGTTCGCCGGGCTGTTCGACGCCACCGCCCTGCAGGCCTACCGCCGCCCGTTGCTCGCGACGAGCACCGACGGGGTCGGCACCAAGGTGCAGATCGCTCAGCGGCTCGACCTCCACGACACGATCGGTTTCGACCTGGTCGGCATGGTTGTCGACGACATCGTCGTGTGCGGCGCCGAACCACTGTTCATGACCGACTACATCGCCTGCGGCGCAGTGGTTCCCGAGCGGATCGCCGCGATCGTCAAGGGCATCGCGCAGGCGTGCGTGGTCGCCGGGTGCGCGCTGCTCGGCGGCGAGACGGCCGAGCACCCGGGTCTGCTCGGCCCGACCGAGTACGACGTCGCGGGTGCGGCCACCGGGGTCGTCGAGGCCGACGACCTGCTCGGTCCCGACCGCGTGCGCGACGGTGACGTGCTCGTGGCGATGGCGTCGTCCGGGCTGCACTCCAACGGCTACTCGCTGGTGCGCCGGGTGATCGAGGTGGCCGGCTGGGGGCTGGAGCGGCACGTCGACGAGCTCGGCCGGACCCTGGGTGAAGAGCTGCTCGAACCGACCCGGGTCTACGCCGCCGACGTGCTCGACCTCGCGCGGGCCGCCGACATCGACGTGCACGCCGTCAGCCACGTCACCGGCGGGGGACTGGCCGCCAACCTGGCCCGGGTGCTGCCGCGCGGCCTCGAGGCCCTCGTCGAGCGCGGCACCTGGACGCCGGCCCCGGTCTTCTCGCTCGTGCGCGAGCTGGGGCGGGTGCCGGTCCCCGACCTCGAGCGCACCCTGAACCTCGGGGTGGGCATGATCGCGGTCGTCGCGGCCGCCGACGCGGACGCCGCCGTCCGCCGCCTCGCGGCCCGCGGGGTGCCGGCGTGGGTGCTCGGCCTGGTGCGCCCGCAGCAGCCTGTCGACGCGGACGACGTCACCCAGGGTTCCAAGGGCGTCGACGGCGGAGCCGTGCGGATGCTCGGCGCGCACCCGGCCTGACTCCGGTCAGTGCCCGGCGGCCAGCGCACCGACCGAGGTCTGCACCGTGATCCGCAGCGCCTCGGTGATCATGTCGAGGGACAGGCTGGGCTGGTCGCCGCGGTCGACGACCTGCTCGTGCACGTAGGGCACGTGGACGAAACCCCCGACCAGGCCTGGGCGCTCGGTGGCGATCAGGTGCATGAGGCCGTAGAACACGCTGTTGCAGACGTAGGTGCCGGCCGTCGAGCTCTTGTCGGCAGGGATCCCCGCGGCGCGCAGCGCGTCCACGATCGCGGCCACCGGCAGGCCCGAGAAGTACGCGACCGGGCCGCCCGCGACGACGGGCTCGTCGACCGGGCTGCGGCCGGCGTTGTCGGGGATGTGGGCGTCGCTGACGTTGACCGCGACGCGCTCGGGGGTGACGCCGAACCGGCCGCCGGCCTCACCGGCGCAGGTGACCAGATCGGGGTCGTGCGTGGCGACCGCGGAGCGCAGCGCCTCGACCGCAGGCCCGAACTCCACCGGCAGCACCGCCGTGCGGATCTGGACGCCGTCCGTCGCCGGGCCGTCGGCGAGCCTGGACACCGCCTGCTGCGAGGGGTTCACCGTCTCGCCGCCGAACGGCTCGAACGCGGTCACGAGGACTGTGGTGGTCATGTCGCTTCTCTCATCTCAGAAGGCCAGGAAGTACATCAGGCCCACGTTGCAGGCCCATAGCGGTACGGCGGTCGGCAGCTGCGCGCGGATGACGGCGTAGTCGCTCTTGAGCTCGAGCAGGGCGACGGGCACGATGTTGAAGTTCGCCGCCATCGGTGTGCACAGGGTGCCGCAGTACCCGGAGAGCATGCCGATGGCGAACACGGCGGCCGCGTTGCCGTCGTAGAACTGGATCAGCAGCGGGTAGCCGATGGCTGCCGTCATCACGGGGAATGCCGCGAAGGCGTTGCCCATGATGATCGTGAAGACGGCCATGCCAAGGCAGTAGAGGACGACGGCGGCGAGCAGCGAGCCCTTGGGCAGGATCTGGCCCGCCGACGTCCCGATCGCCTTGCCGACCCCGGCGGTGGCGAACACCAGGCCCAGCATCGCGAGCAGCTGTGGCAGCACCGAGGCCCAGCCGATGTTCTCGGTGAGCCGGCGGCCCTCGTGCAGCGGCACCGAGGCGCGCGGCGTACGCAGCACCCACATGCCGACCGCGACCGCGATGATCGCCGACGCGCCGAGCCCGATCACGGTCTCGCTCAACGGTTCCAGCAGCGGCTTGCCGCCGATGCTCAGCTTGGGGCCCAGGATGGCGAACAGGCCGGTGACCACGGGCACGACGAGCACGGGCAGGAACAGCCGGTTGCCGAACCGCTCGGCCAGGCCCTGGCGCTCCTGCGGTGTGGTGGTCTTCTCCTCGGTGCCGTGCCCGAGCAGCCCGAACCCGGCGATGCAGGCGATCGCCACGACGGCGAGGCCCAGCGGCCAGGGGGGCAGCGTCTCGGACACGACGAACGAGCTGTACGGGAAGCACAGCCCGAGCAGCGCCCAGAAGGTGGCGCTCCAGACCCGGTGCGGGTTGGAGCGGTCGCGCAGGACCAGCAGGGCCACGACGAGGAAGAACGCGGCGAGGAGCCAGTAGAACCACTCGACCTTGATCACGGGCGCACCTGCTCGTCAGCGTCGGAGCGACCCGGGCCTTCGGCGCCGGCGTGGTCGGCGCGCATCTCGCGGGCCACCTCGCGGTCGACGCGCAGGCTGCGGAAGCCGTGGATGAGCAGCGCGCACAACGCGGTGGGGATGGCCCAGAGCGCGACGTCCAACGGTCTGAGGCTGAAGTCGTACGTCGTGTCGACGAAGCTGGTGATCAGCAGCACCGCTCCCACAGCCACGAAGATGTCCTCTCCGAAGAACGCACCGACGTTGTCGGTGCCGGCGGCGAAGGCCCGGATCCGTTGCGAGACACGGTCAGGCAGAGGCCCGTACTTCCGCACGGCGGCGGCTTCGGCCATCGGGGCCACGATCGGGCGCACCGACTGCGCGTGCCCGCCGATGCTCAGCAGGCCGATGGCGCAGGTCGCCTGGCGGACCAGCAGGTACAGGGCCAGCACCCGGCCCGTGGTCAGGCGCGCCATTCGGCCGATCAGGTGCCGAGCCTGCTCCTGCAGGCCGTTGCGCTCGACCAGCCCGATGACGGGCAGGACGAGCAGGAATATCGCGATGGACCTGCTACCAGCGAACCCGGTACCGAAAGCATCCAGGATCTCGTGCAGGGACATCCCACCGAGCAGCCCGGTGACCAGGCCGGCGACGGTCACCACCAGCATGGGGTTCAGTCGCAGGGCGAAACCCACCACCACCACGAGCACCCCGAGCAGGACCAACATGAGCAGCCTTTCGCCGACGGGCAGGACCTGTAGAGGCTGACCGTAGGACTTGTTCAACAATCCCACAAGGGAGCAAGATGTGGATACCGCCCGCTCGGGTGGGGACGCCAGGGTCAGGAGGGACGACGTGGTCGCACCACCTCCGACGTCCGCGACGATTCTGGGCGGCGTGCAGCTGCAGCGGCCGACGACGGCCCAGCGGGTGGCCGAGCTCCTGCGCGAGCGCATCGTGCAGGGCGAGCTGTCGTCGGGGACCCAGTGCGCCGAGCTGCAGCTGAGCACGGCGCTGGGCGTCTCACGCAACACCCTGCGCGAGGCCTTCCAGATCCTGGTCGGCGAGCACCTGCTGGTGCACGAACCACATCGGGGGGTCTTCGTCCGGCGGCTCGACGTGGACGACGTCCGCGACATCTACACCTTCCGCAGGTTGGTGGAGTGCGCCGCGCTGGCCCACCCTGCGAGCGCCCGCGGTCTCGCCGAGATGCGTGCCGCCGTCGCGCAGGGGATGGATGCAGCCGCCCGCGAGGCGTGGCACGAGGTCGGGACCGCAGACGTGCGGTTCCACGTGGGCGTGACGGCTGTCGCCGGCAGCGAGCGCCTGGACCAGGCGATGCGCGGGCTGTTCGCCGAGCTGCGTCTCGCGTTCGCGCTGGTTCCCGACGCGCACGAGCTGCACCGTCCCTTCCTGGACCTGAACGCCGAGATCCTCGAGCTCGCCGAGCGGGGGCAGGCCGACCGAGCCAGCCTGCTGCTGCGTCGCTACCTCGACGACGCCGAGGCGAGGATCGTCGCCGCGGTGCAGGGCCCGAGCTCGTGAGGGTGCGGCGCACGGGCCGCACGGCGCTGCTGCTCGAGGTGGACGGGCTGGACGAGGTCCGTGCCTGGGCGCAGGTCGTCGCCGGGTTGGTGGCCGACGGGGCGCTTCCCGCGCCGGACGACGTGGTGCCCGGGGCGCGGACCCTGCTGCTGGACGGCGTCGACCCGGCTGCCGTCGTCCCGCTGCTCGACGGCGCGAGACAGCCGTCGCCCGCGCAGCGCCCGACCCTGGAGGACGTGGTCGAGGTGCCCGTCGTCTACGACGGGGCCGACCTCGCCGACGTGGCCCGGTGGTGGGGGGTCAGCGAGCGCGAGGTGGTGGCCCGCCACACCGGCACCGAGTTCAGCGTGGCCTTCTGCGGGTTCGCACCCGGCTTCGCCTACCTCGTCGGGTCGGACGTCGAGGTACCGCGGCGGCCGACACCGCGTCCCGTCGTCCCAGCCGGTTCGGTGGGGCTCGCCGGCCGCTACTGCGGCATCTACCCGACATCGTCCCCGGGGGGCTGGCAGTTGCTCGGCACCACCCGCGTCCCGCTGTTCGACGTCGACGCCGACCCCCCGGCGCTGCTGCCGCCCGGTGCGCGCGTGCGCTTCGTCGAGGTCGCCGAGCATCCCGCGCGGCCGGCCCCGGTGACCCGCGTGGCCCGGAACGCGGCACGGCGCCGGGCCGTCACGGTGGTGCGGGCGGGGGGGCTCACCACCGTGCAGGACGGCGGCCGAGTCGGACTCGCGCACCTGGGGGTCCCGCGAGGCGGGCCGTTGGACCGGACCGCGGCCCGCCTCGCGAACCGCCTGGTGGGCAACCCCGAGGACGCCGCCGTGCTCGAGACGACGTTCAGCGGCCTGACGCTGCGCGCGGGCGCTTCGCTGACCGTGGCCGTCACCGGCGCCGCTGCACCCGTGCTCGTGGCGGGCCGGCCGGCGTCCTTCGGGGTGGCCCTGGCCCTGGGAGCGGGCCAGCTGCTGGACGTCGGGCCGGCCGCCGCCGGCGTCCGGTCCTACCTGGCCGTCGGTGGCGCACTGGCCCCGCCGCCGGTGCTCGGCAGCCGGTCACGCGACGTCCTGTCCGGCCTCGGGCCGGCGCCGCTGGCTGATGGCGACGTGATCGAGGTCGGGCCCGTCACGGGCCCACCCCCGGCGGTGGACTTCACGGTCCCGCCGCCGACGACGTCGCCGGTGGTGCTCCGACTCGGCCCCGGCCCGCGCGCGGACCGGTTCGGCGACGAGGGTCTGGCCGTCCTGCTCGGCTCGACCTACGAGCTGTCACCCCTGAGCAACCGGGTCGGCGCCCGGCTGGTGGGTCCGCCCGTGCGTTGGCTGTCCGACGACGAGCTCGAGAGCGAGGGCATGGTGCTCGGGGCGGTGCAGGTGCCGCCGGACGGCCAGCCGGTCGTGCTGCTCGCCGACCACCCCACCACCGGTGGGTACCCGGTGATCGCCGTGGTTGACGCACGAGACCTCGGGGCGCTGGCCCAGGCCCGACCCGGGTCGGCAGTGCGCTTCGTCCTGGACGCCGGCCGCGACCGATGACCAGCCGACCGCCCACCCTGGCCGACCTGGCCCCGCGGCTGGCCGAGACCGCCCTGGCCAACGTCACCCGCGAGTTCCCCAACGCCGTCGCCCACGTGCTGCAGGGCTCGGACGACGTCGCGCGACCGAGGCTGCTGCACCCGTCCTTCTACGGCGCGTACGACTGGCACTCGGCCGTGCACATGCACTGGCTGCTGGTGACGCTGCTGCGCGAGCACCCGGACCGCATCGACGCCCCGCGGGTGCGCACCCTGCTGCGGACGCACCTCGCGCCCGACCCGCTCGGCGTCGAGGCCGCCTACCTGCGCGCCTACCCCGGCTTCGAGCGCCCCTACGGCTGGGCCTGGTTGCTGGCACTGGCCGCCGCGTGCGCCGAACCGCACCTGGACGTCGAGATCTCGGCCTGGGGTCGCGCGCTGCGCCCGGCGGCGGACGTCGTCGCCGGCCTGCTCCTGACCTGGCTGGCGTCCGCGGCGGGCCCGGTCCGTGACGGGGCGCACGGCAACACGGCCTTCGCGCTCGGCCTGACCCTGGACGCGGCGCGCGTCCTGGACCTGCCCGACCTGACGAACGCCGTCACCGCGACGGCGACCCGCTGGTTCGTCGCGGACCGCGCCGCACCCGCCGGCTGGGAGCCGTCGGGCGAGGACTTCCTGTCGCCGTCGCTCAGCGAGGCCGACCTCGTGCGACGTCTCCTGGGCGGCTCAGAGCTGTCCGTCTGGCTTGACGGGTTCCTGCCCGGGCTGGGTGACGGCGAGCCGCGCTCGCTGCTCGAACCGGTTGCACCGCCGGACCGCACCGACGGCCGGGCTGGACACCTGGACGGGCTGAACCTGTCCCGGGCGGCGGCCATGCGGTCCATCGCCCGCGCCCTGCCGGCGGCCGACCCCCGACACGAGATCCTGCTGAGCTCGGCCGGCCTGCACGTCACCGCCGGCCTGCGGGCGCTGTGCGTCGACGAGTACGCCAGCAACCACTGGCTGGGGACGTTCGCCGCCATGGCGCTGAGCGCCTGAAAAAGACGGTTGCCCCAGGCGGGCACCGGCTGGTTGGCTGCGCCGGTGGACCCCCTCGCCGTCCTGGCCGCGTACGACGCCCAGGTGCGGCGCGACCCGCCCGATCAGCCCGGGGTGCGGATGGAGCGCGCCCGGTGGGTCACCCGGGTGGGGTCGGCGGACGGTCTGGGCTGGAACGCCGTGGTCTGGAGCGATCCCGACCTGGGCGACACCGACGTCGA
>JACMOY010000071.1 GCA_014377795.1 Actinomycetota bacterium
CCGGACGGCGTCTTGCCGACCTTGACGCCCGCAGCCTCGAGGGCTTCCTTCTTGCCCTGCGCGGTGCCTGCACCGTCAGCGACGATGGCGCCAGCATGCCCCATCGTCTTGCCCTCCGGGGCAGTGAAGCCCGCGACGTAACCGACGACCGGCTTGGTGACGTGGGCCTTGATGTAGGCCGCCGCCTTCTCCTCGGCGTCGCCACCGATCTCGCCGATCATGACGATCGCCAAGGTGTCGGGGTCGGCCTCGAAGGCCTCGAGGCAGTCGATGTGGGTGGTGCCGATGACGGGGTCGCCACCGATGCCGACCGCGGTGGTGAAGCCGAACTCCCGCAGCTCGAACATCATCTGGTAGGTCAGCGTGCCGCTCTTGCTGACCAGGCCGATCTTGCCCGGGGTGGGCGCGATCGACGCGGGGATGATGCCGCGGTTGGACGCCCCGGGGCTGATCAGACCGGGGCAGTTCGGGCCGATGATGCGGGTGACGCCGCCCTTGGTCTGGTTGTAGGCCCAGAACACGGTGGAGTCGTGCACCGGGATGCCCTCGGTGATGACGACCGCGAGGGCGATGCCCGCGTCGATCGCCTCGACGACGGCGGCCTTGGCGAACGTCGGCGGCACGAAGATGACGGTGACGTCGGCCCCGGTCTCCTTCATCGCCTCGGCGACGGTGGCGAAGACGGGGATGCCGTCCACGTCGGTGCCGGCCTTGCGGGGGTTCACCCCACCCACGACGTTGGTGCCGGAGGCGACCATGCGACGCGTGTGCTTGGTGCCCTCGGAGCCGGTGATGCCCTGGACGATGACCCTGGAGTCAGCGGTGAGGAAGATGGCCATCGATCAGGCTCCCTTGTGAGCGAGCTCGGCGGCCTTGTCGGCCGCTCCGTCCATGGTGTCGGCGGCCGTGACGAGCGGGTGCGCCGCCTCGGCCAGGATGCGCCGGCCCTCCTCGACGTTGTTGCCGTCGAGACGCACGACGAGCGGCTTGGTGGCCGCGTCGCCGAGCATGGCCAGGGCCTGCACGATGCCGTCCGCGACGGCGTCGCAGGAGGTGATCCCGCCGAAGACGTTGACGAACACGCTCTTGACCTGCGGGTCGCCGAGAATGACGTCGAGGCCGGCGGCCATGACCTCAGCGGATGCTCCGCCCCCGATGTCGAGAAAGTTGGCCGGCTTGACGCTGCCGAAGTTCTCGCCGGCATAAGCGACGACGTCGAGGGTGCTCATGACGAGCCCCGCGCCGTTGCCGATGATGCCGACTTCACCGTCGAGCTTGACGTAGTTGAGGCCGGCAGCCTTCGCCTTGGCTTCGAGCGGGTCGGCCGCAGCGGCGTCCTCGAGGAGAGCGTGCTTCGGGTGACGGAAATCGGCGTTCTCATCGAGAGTGACCTTACCGTCGAGCGCGATGATGTCGCCCTCTTCGGTGAGCACCAGCGGGTTGACCTCGACCAGGGTCGCGTCTTCACCCTTGAATACGTTGTAGAGCTTGACGAAGACCGGGGCGACCTTGTCGACGAGCTCGGCCGGGAACTTGGCGTCGATAG
>JACMOY010000072.1 GCA_014377795.1 Actinomycetota bacterium
ATCTTGTAGCAGACCGTCGTCAGCAGCCCGATCTTGCTCAGCACCTTCTCGGTACCCGTGTTGAGCATCACGAAGTTGCCGGTGCCGTAGGTGTTCTTGGCCTCGCCGGGGGCGAAGCACACCTGCCCGAACATCGCCGCCTGCTGGTCACCGAGGGCGCCCGAGAGCTTGACCTCGCCGCCGAGCGGGCCGCTCGCACGCGTCGTCCCGTAGAGCTCGGGGTCGGACGACGGGCGGATCGTCGGCAGCATCGAGCGGGGGATGTCGAAGAAGCCGAGCAGCTCCTCGTCCCAGTCCAGCGTCTCGAGGTTCATCAGCATCGTGCGGCTGGCGTTGGTGACGTCGGTGACGTGCACCCCGCCGTCCCTGCCGCCGGTGAGGTTCCACAGCAGCCAGCTGTCGGTGTTGCCGAAGATCGCGTCGCCCGCCTCGGCGGCGGCGCGCACCCCGTCCACGTTCTCGAGGATCCACTGCACCTTGCCCGCGGAGAAGTAGGTCGCCGGCGGCAGGCCCGCCTTGCGGCGGATCACGTCGCCGCGCCCGTCGCGGTCCAGGGCGGAGGCGATCCGGTCGGTGCGGGTGTCCTGCCACACGATCGCGTTGTAGTACGGCTTGCCGGTGCGCTTGTCCCAGACGACGGCGGTCTCGCGCTGGTTGGTGATGCCGAGTGCCGCGAGGTCGGTGTGGGTGAGCCCGGTGCGGTTCAGGCCGGTCTGGATCACCGAGCTGGTGCGCTCCCAGATCTCGACCGGGTCGTGCTCGACCCAGCCCGCCTGGGGCAGGATCTGCGCGTGCTCGAGCTGGTGCTTGCCCACCTCGTTGCCGCTGTGGTCGAACACCATGAACCGGGTGCTGGTCGTCCCCTGGTCGATGGAGGCTACGTAGTCAGCCACGTCATGTTCCCTTCACGTCGTTGTGGTTTGGGTCGGCTGGGCGCTGCGGTCAGCGGGTGTGCTCGGCGGCGATCTCGGGCGTCTCGGTGGTGCGGCCGGGCTCGGCGTCCTCGTCGGACACCGGCAGGTGCCGGCCGATCAGGCCGTCGTAGATGGCCCCACCGATCAGGGCGCCGATGATCGGCCCGATGATCGGCACCCAGAAGTACAGCTCGCCGTACTGGTCGCGCCACGCGGTGCCGTACCCGGTGACGAACGAGGCCAGCCGCGGCCCGAAGTCGCGTGCCGGGTTGATCGCGTAGCCGGCGTTGGTGCCCCACGCCATGCCGATCGCGACCACGAGCAGGCCGATCAGCAGCGGGCCCAGGTTCATGCCCGGGGAGGTGTTGCGGACGTCGGTGATGGCCAGGATCAACAGCATCAGGATCGCGGTGCCGATGATCTGGTCGCGCAGCGCACCGCCGGTGTGCACCGGCGCGCTGCCGTTGCCGGGCAGGGTCGAGAAGATGCCCTGCGTCTTGATGGTGTGCCCCGGGTCGACCTTGGCGATCACCTCGGCGTAGTTCCAGCGCACGACCAGGGCCGCGAGGAACGCCCCGACGGTCTGGGCCAGGGCGTACGGCGCGACCTTGCCCCACGAGAACCCGCGGAAGACCGCCAGCGCGATCGTGACCGCGGGATTGAGATGGGCGCCGGAGAGCCGGGCGGCGGCGTACACGCCGAGGGTCACGCCGAGGCCCCAGGCCCAGGCGATCGAGTCGTGGTCGCCGATGCCCCCGGCGACGACCTGGGCCACGACGCCCACGCCGAAGAGGATGAGGATGAAGGTGCCGACGAGCTCTGCGCTCAGCTCGGCGATCAGGGTCCTGCGCTTGAGAAGGTCGGTCATGGTCTCCCCTGATGGTGGTCAGCGTCATTGCGGACACCGGCGACGTTAGGCATGCGCGGCGCACCGGACAAGGCCGGTGGTTCGGCTCTGCCGAACATCTGGGCGGCACGCGCCCCGGGCTCGTGCATGGGACGATGCACTCATGGCTTCGACGACTCGCACCGCCCGACCCGTGATCGCGCTCGACTACCCGATGTCGCTGGGCACCTTCGAGAAGTACGACGACGCCCAGCGGGCCGTCGACTACCTCTCGGACGAGGAGTTCGCCGTCCAGAACTGCATGATCGTGGGCACCGAGCTCAAGCAGGTCGAGCGGGTCACCGGGCGGCTGACGTACGCGCGGGCCGCCCTGGCGGGTGCGGCGTCCGGGGCCTGGATGGGGCTGTTCGTGGGGCTGCTGCTCGGGCTGTTCTCGAACGGCGGCTCCTGGCTGGTCGCCGTCCTGACCGGTGTGCTGTTCGGTGTGGTCTTCGGCATCGCCCTGGGTCTGGCGGGCTACGCCGCCACCGGGGGCCGCCGCGACTTCACCTCGGTGTCGCAGGTGGTCGCCACCCGGTACGAGGTGCTGGTCGAGCACAAGCTGCTCGCCCAGGCCCAGGAGCTGCTGCAGCGCATGCCGAACCGGCCGCAGTCCGCGCTGTAGTCAGGCCTGCAGGGCGCGCATCCACGCCTCGACCTCGTCGGGGTCGCGCGGCAGGGCCGCCGACAGGTTCTCGAACCCGTCCTCGGTCACCAGCACGTCGTCCTCGATCCGGACGCCGATGCCGCGCAGCTCCTCGGGTATCGAGTGGTCGTCGGCCTTGAAGTACAGCCCCGGCTCGACCGTGATGATCATGCCCGGCACCAGGTCGGCCTCGCGCGCGTTCTCGCGCCGCGCCAGCGAGCAGTCGTGCACGTCGATGCCCAGGTGGTGGCTGGTGCCGTGCACCATCCAGCGGCGGTGGTACCCGCCCTCGTCCCCCAGCGAGGTCTCGGCGTCGACCGGCAGCAGACCCCACTCGGCGAGGCGCTCGGCGATGACCTTGATCGCGGCGGCGTGCACGTCCTTGAACTTGTTACCAGGTTTCACCGCGGCCATGCCGGCCTCCTGGGCGTCCAGCACCGCCTGATAGACCTTGCGCTGCACGTCGGTGAAGCGACCGTTCACCGGCATCGTCCGCGTGACGTCGGCGGTGTAGAGCGAGTCGACCTCCACGCCGGCGTCGACGAGGATCAGGTCGCCGTCGCGCACCTCGCCGTCGTTGCGGATCCAGTGCAGCGTGCACGCGTGGTCGCCCGAGGCGGCGATCGAGTCGTAGCCGACCCCGTTGCCGGTGTGACGGGCCACGAGTCCGAACTGGCCCTCGACCCAGCGCTCGCCGCGGCCCTTGGCGACGGCGTCCGGCAGGCCGCGGACGATCGCCGCGAACCCCTCGGCGGTGGCGGCGCAGGCTGCGCGCATCTGCTCGACCTCCCACTCGTCCTTGGTCAGCCGCAGCTCGGACAGCAGCACCGCGAGCTCTGTGTCGAGCGCGTGGGCGGCCTCGACGTCCTGCCCCTCGACCTGGCTGCGCGCGGCGTCGACGGCGTCGGTGACCGTGGGGTCGGCCTCGCGCAGCACCCGCACGCGCAGGTCACCGCCGAGGTCCTTGGACAGCGCCTCGGTGAGCTGGTCACGGTGGCGGGCGGTCAGGCCCAGCTCGGCCTCGACCTCCTCCAGGCTGGGCCGCACCCCGACCCACAGCTCGCCGTACCGCGCGTCGGAGTAGAACTCCTCGGTGTCGCGACCGGCCCGGGGACGGAAGTACAGGACGGCCTCGTGGCCGCCGTCAGCCAGCGGCTCGAGCACCAGCGTGGCGTCCGGCTCGCGGTCGGCGCCGAGGCCGGTGAGGTGCGAGAACGCCGAGTGCGGGCGAAAGACGTAGTCGCAGTCGTTCGACCGCACCTTCAGGGCGCCGGCCGGGACGACGACCCGCTCGCCGGGGAACGCCCTCGAGACGGCCTCGCGGCGGGTCGCGGCGTACGGCGCGACGACCGCTCGTGCGGGCAGCTCGCTCGGCCGCGGCGCCCAGCCCTGGGCGATGAACGCCTTGAACGCCTCGGAGGACGGGGTCTCACGGTGGTTGTCCTGCTGCGTCTGCTCGGTCACCCGCCCATGGTGGCACCGCGCGTCCCCGTCGCGCAGGTCAGCGGGCGAGCCAGGCCTTGCCGAGCTGTTCCTCCTTGCGCAGACCCGAGCGGATCGCGGGCTCGGTGGCCTTCTCGACCTTGCCGCCCACCAGGGGCACCGACGCCTTGAGGTCGCCGTCGACGTCCTCGACGGTGGTGGCGCCGTCCGGGGTCAGTGCCAGGGTGCCGGTCAGCCGCACCGGTGCCCCCGCGATCTCGACCGCCATCTCGCCGCGGCGCGAGCCGTCCGCGCCGGCGGCCGCCCAGGTGTCGGCCCGCACCACGGTCAGGGTGTCGCCCACGAAGCGCCGGACGAAGTCGGGCACCTGGTCGGTCGGCAGCTCGCGCCGCGTGGTGACCCGCGCCCCGCCGTCCGCCAGCACCACCGCGACCTCGTGCCGCACCGCACCGGTCGCCGTGCACACCTGGGCCAAGAACGCCTCGTCGGTGAGCATCGCGAACACCGCCTCGGGGGCGGCGGGGTAGGTGATCTGGGCGCTGACCTGCACGGTGCCTCCTGCGGACGTCGGCACCGCGGTCGCGGCGCGGGCCTACGCTACGGGCCCATGAGCGGGGACCGGCAGGACCCGACCGGGCGCGAGTTCGGCGAGGAGGGCTCGCGCCTGACCTACGGCTCCTACCTGCGCCTACCGCAGCTGCTGAGCCAGCAGGTGCTGGAGTCCGAGCCGCCGGCCCACGACGAGCTGCTCTTCATCACGATCCACCAGGCCTACGAGCTGTGGTTCAAGCAGCTGCTGCACGAGCTGGGTGCTGCCCGCGACGCCATGCTCGACGGCCGGGTCTGGTGGGCGCTGCACCTGCTGCGCCGGGTGGCGACGATCGAGGGCGTCCTGGTGCACCAGGTCGACGTCATCGAGACCATGACCCCCCAGGACTTCCTGGAGTTCCGGCACCGGCTGGCACCCGCGAGCGGGTTCCAGTCGGTGCAGTTCCGCGAGCTCGAGTTCGTCTCGGGCCACAAGGACCCAGCGTTCGTCGAGCGGTTCCGCGGGCTGACTGATGACGAGCGCACGCGCCTGCACCGGCGCCTGGCCGAGCCGTCGCTGTGGGACGCCTACCTGGCGGTGCTGGCCCGTGCCGGCCTCGCGGTGGACGACGACGACGCGGTCCGCGCCTCGCTGCTGGTCGTCGCCCGCGACCGCGAGCGCCTCGGTCAGGAGTGGGAGCTCGCCGAGGGTCTGGTCGAGCACGACCGGCTGCAGGCGTCCTGGCGGGCGCGGCACGTGACGATGGTCGAGCGGCAGATCGGCACCAAGTCCGGGACGGGCGGCTCGTCCGGCGCGCCGTACCTGCGCAGCCGGTTGGACCTACGCTTCTACCCCCTGCTGTGGGAGCTGCGCGGCGCGCTCTGAGCGGGGGATAGGGTCCAGACGGTGTGCGGCGGAGCGGGCCGGCGACGGGCGATGCGAAGGTCACGGGAGTCATGGCGCAGGGTTTGACGCGAGGACGGGTCGAGCTGATGGCGAGGGCCGCGGCCCTCGGCGCGGGCGGGGCCGACGGGCCGACCGGCGTGCAGCTGGACTGGTACTACCGGCACGTGGCCGACGAGGACGTGCTGACCCGACGTCCGCAGGACCTGCTCGGCGCGCTGGTCAGCCACCGCCGGCTGGCCCAGCACCGCCCGCCCGGCACCGCCGCCGTCCGCGTCCTCACCCCGGCCCCGGACCGCGACGGGTGGACCAGCAGCCACACCGTCGTCGAGATCGTCACCGACGACATGCCCTTCCTCGTCGACTCGGTCACCGCCGAGCTCTCGCGCCTGGGCCGGGCGATCCACCTCGTCGTGCACCCGCAGCTGGTGGTGCGCCGCGACGCCGCGGGCGAGCTGGTCGACGTGGTCGGCCTGCCCAGCCGACTGCTGCCGTACGACTGCCACCTCGAGTCGTGGATGCACCTGGAGATCGACCGCGACACGCAGGCACAGTCTCTCGACCAGCTCGCCGCCGACCTGCGGCGCGTCCTCGGCGACGTGCGCGTGTGCGTCGAGGACTGGCCCCGGATGCATTCCACCGCAACGGTTCTGGCCGACGAGCTGGTTGGCTCGCCCCCACCCGGCGTGGACGTCGACGAGGTCGACGAGGCGGCCCGGCTGCTTCGCTGGCTGGTAGCGGGCAGCTTCACGTTCATCGGCTATCGCGAGTACGTGCTCGGCACCGAGGACGGCGAGGACGTGCTGCGGGCCGTGCCGGGGACGGGTCTGGGTGTGCTGCGCTACGACCAGCGGATGTCGGACAGCTTCGCGCGGTTGCCACCGGTGGTGCGGGCGCGGGCCCGTGAGCCGCACGTCCTGATCCTCACCAAGGCCAACTCGCGCTCGACCGTGCACCGCCCCGCCTACCTCGACTACGTCGGCGTCAAGAGCTTCGACGCCGCGGGCCACGTCGTCGGCGAGCGTCGCTTCCTCGGCCTGTTCACCTCGGCCGCCTACACCGAGAGCGTCACGCGGGTGCCGGTCGTCGACCGCAAGGTCGCGGCGGTGCTGGCCGGCTCGGGGTACGCCGCCGAGAGCCACTCGGGCAAGGACCTGTTGGCCATCCTGGAGACCTACCCGCGCAACGAGCTGTTCCAGACCGACGTCCCGCACCTGCTCGAGACCGCGACGAGCGTGCTCGCGCTGCAGGAGCGCCGCCGCACCCGGCTGTTCGTGCGCCGTGACGACTACGGCCGCTTCATGTCGTGCCTGGTCTTCCTGCCGCGCGACCGCTACACCACCGAGATGCGGCTGCGGATGGAGAACATCCTGCGCGAGGCGTTCGACGGCGAGAGCGTCGACTACACCACCCGGGTCAGCGAGTCGGTGCTCGCCCGGTTGCACTTCGTCGTGCGGACGCCGATCGGCCAGGTCGCTGGCGACGTCGACGTCGCCCAGCTCGAGGCCCGGCTGGTGGCCGCCACCCGCACCTGGCAGGAGGACCTCGCCGAGTCACTGCGGGCCGAGCTCGGCGAGGACGAGAGCCGCCGGCTCAGCGCCGAGTACGGCACGGCGTTCCCCGAGGCCTACAAGGAGGACTTCCCGGCTGCTGTCGCGGTCGACGACCTGCGCCACGTGCGGGCGCTCGAGAGCGACACCCAGACCCTGCAGATGAGCCTGTACCGCGAGCCTGGCGCCGGAGCGCAGGAGCGGCGGCTCAAGGTGTTCCGGGCCGAGCCGGTGTCGCTGACCCAGGTGCTGCCGTTGTTCGGCGACCTGGGCCTCGAGGTCGTCGACGAGCGGCCCTACGAGCTCGTCCTGTCGGGCGGGCGACGGCTGCACGTCTACGACTTCGGACTGCGGTGCCCGGCCGGACGCAGCTGGGGCACCGAGCAGCCCGGCGGCGCGCACCCCCGGTTCCAGGAGGCGTTCGCCGCCGTGTGGCAGGGCACGGCCGAGAGCGACGGTCTGAACGCCCTGGTGCTGGGCGCCGGGCTGACCTGGCGCCAGGTCGTCGTGCTGCGGGCGTACACGCGGTACCTGCGCCAGGCCGGCTTGACGTTCAGCCAGGAGTACGTCGAGTCCTGCCTGCTCGCGAACGTGCACCTGACCCGGTTGATCGTGCGCCTGTTCGAGGCGCGCTTCGACCCCGACCACCTCGGCGACGGCACCGACGACCCCGGCGCCGCGATCGCGCGGGTCGAGACGAGCTCGGCGCTGCTCGAGGAGGTCACCAGCGAGCTGGACGAGGTCGTCAGCCTCGACCACGACCGGATCCTGCGCGCGCTGCTGGGTGTGGTGCGGGCCACCTTGCGGACCAGCTTCTACCGGGTGGACGCCGGGGGTGCGGCCCGCTCGTACGTCTCGTTCAAGCTCGACCCGCACCAGGTGCCCGACCTGCCCGCCCCGCGCCCGGCGTACGAGATCTGGGTGTACTCACCGCGGGTCGAGGGGGTGCACCTGCGCTTCGGTGCCGTGGCCCGCGGTGGTCTGCGCTGGAGCGACCGGCGCGAGGACTTCCGCACCGAGGTGCTCGGCCTGGTCAAGGCCCAGATGGTGAAGAACGCGGTCATCGTGCCGACCGGCGCCAAGGGCGGCTTCTTCGCGAAGGCGCTGCCCGACCCCTCGGACCGCGACGCCTTCCTGGCCGAGGGGGTCGCGGCGTACCGCACGTTCATCAGCGGGCTGCTCGACCTGACCGACAACATCGTCGGCACCGGCGACCAGGCTCGCGTAGTGCCCCCGCCGCGGGTGGTCCGCCACGACGGTGACGACACCTACCTGGTGGTGGCTGCCGACAAGGGCACCGCGAGCTTCAGCGACATCGCCAACGACGTCGCGCTGTCGTACGGCTTCTGGCTGGGTGACGCGTTCGCGTCCGGCGGGTCGGCGGGCTACGACCACAAGGCGATGGGCATCACCGCCCGCGGCGCCTGGGAGTCGGTCAAGCGGCACTTCCGCGAGCTCGACGTCGACACCCAGACCCAGGACGTCACCGTGGTCGGCGTCGGCGACATGAGCGGGGACGTGTTCGGCAACGGGATGCTTCTCTCGCAACACATCCGGCTGGTCGCGGCTTTCGACCACCGGCACGTCTTCATCGACCCCGACCCCGACGCGGCGGCGTCGTACGTCGAGCGGCGCCGGCTGTTCGACCTGCCCCGCTCGTCCTGGGCCGACTACGACACGACGCTGATCAGCGCCGGCGGCGGCATCTGGCCCAGGTCGGCGAAGTCGGTTCCGGTCAGCGCAACCGCCTGTGCCGCACTGGGTCTGGGTGACCAGCAGCGGGCGATGAGACCGACCGACCTGATGCAGGCGATCCTGCGCGCACCCGTCGACCTGCTGTGGAACGGCGGGATCGGCACGTACGTCAAGGCGTCGGCCGAGACCAACCCCGACGTCGGTGACCGCGCGAACGACGCGATCCGCGTCAACGGCAACGAGCTGCGGTGCAAGGTCGTCGGCGAAGGCGGCAACCTGGGGCTCACCCAGCTCGGTCGCGTCGAGGCGGCGCTGCACGGGGTGCGGATCAACACCGACGCCATCGACAACTCGGCCGGTGTCGACACCAGCGACCACGAGGTCAACATCAAGATCCTGCTGGACGCCGTGGTGGCCGACGGCGAGCTCGAGCGCCCAGGCCGCGACGCGCTGCTCGCCCAGATGACCGACGAGGTCGCGGCCCTGGTGCTGCGCGACAACCACGAGCAGAACGTGCTGCTGGGCAACGCCCGCGAGCAGGCCCACCCGATGCTGACCGTCCACGCGCGGCTGATGCGCTCGCTGGAGCGCCGCGGCGACCTCGACCGCGAGCTGGAGTTCCTGCCGGACGCGAAGGCGGTCGCGCGCCGCCACGACGAGGGTCTGGGTCTGACGTCCCCGGAGTTCTCGGTGCTGGTCGCCTACGCCAAGCTGACGCTGAAGCGGGACCTGCTCGCCAGCGGCCTGCCGGACGACCCGTGGTTCCGCGGCACGCTGCGCGAGTACTTCCCCCGCGAGATCGTGGCCCGCTACGACGACCGGCTGGACGCCCACCCGCTGCGCCGCGAGATCATCACCACCTCGCTGGTCAACAACATGGTCAACCGGGGCGGCATCACGTTCGCCTTCCGGGTGCAGGAGGAGACCGCCGCCGGCCCGGTGCAGATCGCCCGTGCGTACGTCGTGGCGCGCGAGGTGTTCGGTCTGCGCGACTTCGCCGCCCGGGTCGAGGCGCTCGACGCGGTGGCGCCGACGCGCGGTCAGACCGCGCTGTTCCTGGAGTTCCGGCGGCTGCTCGACCGCTCGGTGCGCTGGCTGGTGCAGAACCGCCCGCCGATCGTCGACGTCGCTGCCGAGATCGAGCGGTTCGCCGGGACGGTCGCCACGCTGTCGCCCGCCCTGCCCGGCCTGCTCGTGGGGGCCGAGCGACGCAGGCTGGTGCGGCGCACCGACGAGCTGACCAGCGTGGGCGTCCCGCCAGAGCTCGCCGTGGACGCCGCGGTGCTGCTGGACGTTTTCTCGCTGCTGGACGTCACCGAGATCGCGGCGGCCACGGCGACGCCGGCTCACGACGTCGCACCGCTGTACTTCACGCTGTCCGAGCGGTTCCAGGTCGACGCGATGCTCGGGCTGATCACCCGCCTGCCGCGCGACGACCGGTGGGACGCGCTCGCGCGGGCGGCGCTGCGGTACGACCTGTACGCGGCGCTCGAGGCCCTGACCGTCTCCGTGCTGATGACGCCCGGCGCAAAGGGAGCGTCGCCCGTCGACCGGATCGCGGTCTGGGAGCAGACGAACGGCGAGGCGCTGGCCCGCGCGAGGGACATGGTCGGCGAGGTCAGCGAGCTCGACCGCACGGGCATCGCAGCCCTGTCGGTGGCGCTGCGCTCGCTGCGTGGGCTGGTGCGCGGCGGCGCCTAGGATCGCGGCGTGGGGACACTCAACGACCTGGTCCACGAGCACACCGACCTGGCCGAGGCCGACGTCGAGTGGCTGCACCAGCTGGTCGGCGACTGGCAGCTGCTCTCGGACCTGTCCTTCGCCGACCTGGTGCTGTGGGTGCGGACGCCGGACGGGTGGGTCTCAGTGGCCCACGTGCGGCCGACGACCGGCGCGACCGTGTTCTTCCACGACGTCGTCGGCGAGCAGGTGCGCGCAGGCGAGCGGACGCAGCTCGACGACGCCCTGGCGAGCGGCCGGATCCAGCGCGACAGCGACCCGCGGCTGCGCGACGGCGTGCTGGAGGAGGCGATCCCCGTCGTGCGAGCCGGCGCGGTCGTCGCCGTCCTCTCGCGGCAGACCAACGTGGGCACGATGCGTGCCCCCAGCCACCTCGAGCTGACCTACATCGGCTGCGGCGACGCGCTGGCCTCGATGGTCGCCGAGGGCGCGTTCCCGGTGACCGGCTCGCCGACCGGCTCACGCCGCGGCGCACCCCGCGTCGGGGACGGGCTGATGCGGCTGGACGTCGAGGGGCTGGTCACCTACGCCAGCCCCAACGCGGTCTCGGCCTACCACCGGCTGGGCTACGACCGGCAGCTGATCGGCGCCTCACTGGCCGAGGTGACCACCACCGTCATGCGCGGCCGCGGTCAGGTCGACGAGGGACTGCCGCTGGTGCTGACCGGCAAGGCGCCCTGGCGCGCCGACATCGACGGCCGCGGGACGGCGCTGAGCGTGCGGGCCATCCCCCTGGTCGTGCACGGCGCACGGGTGGGGGCGCTGCTGCTGCTGCGCGACGTCACCGAGCTGCGCCGGCGTGAGCGCGAGCTGCTGAGCAAGGACGCGACGATCCGCGAGATCCACCACCGGGTCAAGAACAACCTGCAGACGGTCGCCGCGCTGCTGCGGCTGCAGTCCCGGCGGCTGGAGGACGGGCCCGGGCGCACCGCGCTGGACGAGGCCGGACGCCGGGTCGGCGCGATCGCGCTGGTGCACGAGACGCTCTCGACCAGCTTCGACGAGACGGTGGTGTTCGACGAGGTGGCCGTGCGGGCGCTGAGCGCCCTGGTCGAGGCGGCCACCCCGGACGGCACCACGCGGGTACGCCACGAGGGACGGTTCGGTCGGCTGCGCGCCGAGGACGCGACCGCCCTGTCGCTGGTGCTGACCGAGCTGGTGCAGAACGCCGTCGAGCACGGGCTGGGGCCCGCCGGCGGGGTCGTGACGGTGCGGGCCGACCGGACGTCGGTGCCCGGCCCGGACGGCGAGGGGTCGGCCGACGAGCTGCGGGTGCTGGTCAGCGACGACGGTGCCGGCCTGCCCGACGGGTTCGCCGGACGCCCCGGGGGACTGGGCACCCAGATCGTGCGGTCGCTGGTGGCCGAGCTGGGCGGCAGCATCAGCTGGCGGGCCCGGGAGCAGGGCGGCACCGACGTCCAGATGGTGCTGCGCCCGCGACCGCTGGCCACCTGACGCGCCGACCGCTCACCTGCGCCACACGCGGCGACGCCCCGGCCACCGGGCCGGGGCGTGCGGGTGGTGCTGGGTGCTCAGACGGCGCGGCGGGCCCGGGCGTTTCGGCGCTTGAGGGCGCGACGCTCGTCCTCGGACAACCCGCCCCACACGCCGGCGTCCTGGCCGGACTCCAGAGCCCACTTCAGGCAGGTGTCGAGCACGGGGCAGCGGCGGCAGACGGCTTTGGCCTCGTCGATCTGCAGCAGGGCGGGTCCGGTGTTGCCGATCGGGAAGAACAGCTCGGGATCTTCGTCGAGGCAGGCAGCGCGGTGGCGCCAGTCCATCGGGATCGAACTCCTGTTCATGGGCGAGACGGTGGTGGGGCAGCGATCTGTGGTGGAGCGACGTGCTGTGGTGGTGCAGCGAGCTGGTGCAGTCCGCGGTCCGGGGACTTCGGGTGGGTCGCGGGCCTTGTGAATGACTTCACGAGCCGCACGGCGACAACGCCGTCACCACAATGCGCGTTCCCACCATCACACCTGGCCCTGGTCGGGCACAAGTGGTTCGCGCGACCGATCTGTCCGCAGTCGAGGGGTCTCGGTGCGCGCACCTAGACGATACCTCCTAGGCGGACAGTACGCGCAGAGCCCTCGGAACGGCCGTCAGCCGCACCCCGCGCACCTGCCCGAGGTAGTCGCCGTCGGCCTGCAGCGCCACGTCGCGGTCGGAGGTGACCTCGACCCAGGGCAGGTCGTGCGCGGTGAACGTGTGCTCCGCTGAGCCCGGCCGGTGGGTCAGCATCCGCCCGACAGAGGTCAGGGTGCGCGAGGCGGTCAACGCCAGGGGCGCCGAGACGTCGATGCCGAGGTCGAAGGACGCGAGCGGGGTCGGGCGCAGCCGGTGCGGCCCGAGGTAGGACCACGGGTCGGTGTTGGTCGCGATGACCATCGGCAGGTCCACCACCCGACCGCGCGGGCTGGTGAGGGTCATCGGCGCGGCGGTGCGATCCAGCGCCGACCAGGCCCGCACGGCCGACACCGCGTAGCGCAGGCCGCTGGCCCGGCGACCGCGCCGGCGGGCGGCCTCGACGCGGGCGATGGCCTCGGCGTCCAGGCCGAGCCCGGCGTTGAGCACGACCCAGCGGTGGCCCGCGACGTCCGGGCCACCAAGCACCTCGAGCCGGGCCAACCCGAGGCGGCGGCTGCTGTCGTGGTTGAGCGCGCGGGCCACCAGGTGGGCCGACCGACGGGCCGACCGCGGCTGGCCGAGGGTGCGGGCCAGCACGTTGGCGGCTCCGCCGGGCACCACGCCGAGGGCGGGGACGTCGAGCGCGGGGCCGTGCTCGAGCAGCCCGTCCACGATCTCGCTGACCGTGCCGTCGCCGCCGAACACCACGACGGCGTCGATACTGCGCTCGCGGGCGTCAGCGGCGAGCTCGCGGGCGTGCCCCCGATGGGTCGTCAGCGCCGTCTGGACACGCGCCGCGCCGCCGAGCAGCTCGGCGACGGCGCGCACCGCGCGAACGTCGGCGGACGTCGAGACCGGGTTGGCCACCAGCAGCACCTGCACGGGGGCAGCGTAGGTGGCGCGGTCGGTGCTCTCATCAGGTCGGTGCCCTCGGCCGGGCGCTACCGTGGCGCCCGTGCCCGAGCCCACCCCCGTCGTGGACGACGCCTCCCCGGGCTGGCCGCAGGTCGCGGCCGCGATGGTGGGCCTGCAGGCCGTCGTGGTGCTGGCCTTCGCCGTCTTCTACGTGGCTGCGCAGTCGCGGGGGTTCTCGGAGTTCAACGTCCTGGCCTCGGCCGGGCTGTTCGTGCTGGTCGCCGCGGGGCTGCTGCTCGTCGCGCGCGGGCTGCTGGCCCGGCGCCGCTGGGCCCGCTCGCCCGCGCTGACCTGGCAGATCGTCCTGCTCCCGGTGTCGTTCGGGCTGGCGCAGTCCGGGCGCTGGTACGTCGGGGTGCCGCTGGCCGTCACGGCGGTGCTCGCGATGCGCGGTTTGTTCGCGGTGCCCGCCGACCGCTGAGCCGGGGTCAGTCAGCCGGTCCCAGCCACCGGTCAGGGGGCCTCGACCAGGCTGCTGGACAGCGCGGCGACGGTGCGACTCAACAGCCGGGAGACGTGCATCTGCGAGATGCCCAGCTCGTCGGCGATCTCGCTCTGGCTCATGCCACGCAGGAAGCGCAGCGCCAGGATCTGCTTCTCGCGGGTCGGCAACCGGCTCAGCAGCGGCCGCAGCGTCTCGCGGTCGTCCACGCCGGCCAGGGCCTCGTCCTCGCCGCCGAACCGGTCGGTGAGCCCCCCGCCCGGCGTGCCGTCGTCCGCGCCGGGCAGCGGCCACGCGATGCGCGCCCGGCCTGCCTCGAGCGCGTCCAGGATGGTCTCCTCGTCCTCGCCCAGGCGCTCGGCGAGCTCGGCGACGGTCGGTGAGCGGCCGAGCAGCTGGGTGAGGTCGGCGCGGGCCGCCCCCATCGACACGCCCAGCTCGGAGAGTCGGCGGGGCACCCGCACGGCGCCGGACCGGTCGCGGAAGTGCTGGCGGATCTCACCCAGGATGACCGGGGTGGCGTAGCTCGCGAGCTCGACGCCGCGCTCGGGGTCGAAGCGGTCGACCGCGTTGATCAGCCCGATCGTGGCGACCTGCACGAGGTCCTCGACCGGCTCACCCAGGTGCCGGTAGCGGTGGGCGAGGTGGTGGACCAGCGGCAGGTGCGCCTCGACCACCTGCGAGCGCAGGTCGGCCCGCCGGGGGTCGTCGGGCGCCAGCCGGCACAGCACCACCACGTCCGCCTCGCCGGTCTGCGGAGCGCGTCGCGACTGCGTCGGCAGCGTCACCCGTGCCCCCCGGTCATCGACCTAGCCCCACTGCCCGCTGCCGCGGCGCACGACCAGGCGCAGCCAGGTGCGCCCGTCGTCGTGCTCGCCGGACTCGACGCTGTCGACCAGGGCCGACAGCACGGACCAGGCGAAGGCGGACCGGGCGGGCAGGTCGGTGCGCGGTCCGCTGACCTCGACGGTCAGCGACGGCTCCTCCAGGACGAAGACGCAGCGCAGCGTGGTGGTGGTGGCTGCCCCGTCGTCGGTGCCGGCCACCAGCAGGGCGCAGGCCTCGTCGACGGCGATCCGCAGGTCCTCGATCCGGTCGAGCGTGAGGTCGACGCGGGCCGCCAGACCGGCGGCGGCGGTGCGGACGACGGCGATGTACGCGGCGGAGGCGGGCACCTCGAGCTCGACGACGTCGGCGGTCTCGGTGTCGAGGCCGACCAGGCTGGTCGCACTCATCTGGTGGCCCCCTCCGCCCGTCCGGTCGTGCCCTGCAGCCATGGTGACGGGTCGACGTCCCCGCGTCTACGCGGACGGCGCCCGAGCCGCGAGCGTGGCCAGCTCGTCGCCGTCCATCCGGTAGTGCACCCAGTCGCCCATCGGCCGCGCGCCCAGGGAGTCGTAGAAGGCGATGGACGGGGTGTTCCACCCCAGCACCCACCACTCCAGCCGCCGCCAGCCGCGGTCGACCACGGTCGCGGCCAGGCTGGCGAGCAGTGCCGTACCCAGGCCCGAACCACGCAGCGCGGGCCGGACGTAGAGGTCCTCGAGCCAGATGCCGTGCCGGCCGGTCCAGGTCGAGAACGTCACGTACCAGACGGCCAGGCCGACCACCTCGCCCTCGGCCTCGGCGACCAGCGCGTGGCTGCGCGCCTCGCCGTCCGCCGGGAACAGGGCCTGCTCGAAGTGCTCGTGGGTGGCCTCGACGGCGTCCGGCTCGCGCTCGTACTCGGCGAGCTCGCGCACCAGGGTGAGCAGGGCAGGGACGTCGGCGGGCTCGGCCGGCCGGATCGTGTGGGGGGCCATGGCGCGAGGCTACGGGGCGCACACTGGGTGGCGTGAGGCGTCTGGCGGTGGGGCTGGTCCTGGCGTTGCTGGCCGGGTGCTCGGCTGCGGGCCCCACCGCTCCGGTGGCCGGCCCGACGTCCGGTCGGAGGCTGTCGACGCCGAGTCCGTCCAGCACCACCGCCGTGCCGGTCCCGACGTCGTCGCGGCCCACCCCGGCCCCGGCCGTCCGGCTCGACCCGGCGGTCGCGATCGTGCCGGGGGCGGTGCGGTCACTCGGTGCACCGCCCGGGGCCGGGGTCGACGTCCGCCCGCCCCGCACGGCCCCGCCCGCGCAGCGCTTCGCGGTGCTGGTGGGCATCACCGACTACCGCCCGCCGACGCACGACACCACCGCGGGCGCCGCCGACGCGCGGCTGTGGCGCACCCAGCTGCTGGCCGCCGGGTGGTTGCCGCAGAACGTGCACCTGCTGGTCGATGGGCAGGTCACCGGCCGCGGGCTGCGGGCCGAGCTGGCCTGGCTGGCGGCGCGCAGCCGGCCGGGGACGTTCACCCTGTTCCACTACTCCGGCCACGTGAAGCAGCGCGGCGGGCGCCGCGAGGTGCTGTGGCCGGTCGACCGCGACTTCGTCGACGACCGGGTCGTCGAGGCGGTGCTGGCGCGCGGTACCGGGCGGCTGTGGGTCGACGTCGCGGGCTGCGAGGCGGGCAGCTTCGCGGGCCGGCTGCCGAGCGCGCGGGTGCTCTTCACCGGCGCGTCGACCGGCGCGCAGAAGGCGTACGAGTACCCGCCGTGGGGCCTGTCGGTCTGGACCGGTCTGCTGCTGGCTCGGGGGATGGACGACGGCGGCGCCGACGCGGACGGCGACGGCCGGGTCACGATCGGCGAGGGCCTGCGCTACGCCACCTGGTACGCGCAGGCGATCACGCTGACCCAGCGGCCGTACGGGCGGCAGACACCCGTCGCGCTGGGCGACCCGCAGCGTGGGTGGACGCTGGCCGACCCACCCGCCTAGACGTCGCGCTCCCAGCGTCGGTACTGGGTCACCACGGCCATCCCCGCCTTCTCGTAGAGCCGCCGGGCGAGCACGTTGTCGCCGTCGACGGTCAGCGTCGTCGACGTCAGCCCGGCCGCTGCGTCCCTGCGCAGGCACTCCTGCAGCAGCGCCAGCCCGAGGCCGCGACCCCGGTGCTGCGGCAGCACGGCGAGCTGGCCGACGTGGCCGTCGCCCTGCCGGGCGTCGGGCGTGGCGACGCCGACCACCTCGTCGGCCTCGACCGCGCAGACGACCTCGCTGCCCTGGTCTAGCACCGGCGTCGACCACTCCTCGACCGGCCGCAGGTGGCTGCCGAGCGTGCCGGCGAACGAGGTCATCACGACCTGCCACACCGCGCGCCCGTCCCGGTCGCGCTCGAACGGCCGCAGGGTCACGCCGGCGGGCCACCTGGGCTGGGTCAGCTCGCCGGTGACCGGCCGCGACATCCGCCAGATCGTGCGCGCGTGGACGAACCCGGCGTCCGCCAACAGCGCGGCCGCGCCGTCGGGGGACGTGCCGGCGAAGTGCTCGATCCGGCCCACCGACTTCGCGGTGGCAGTGGTGACCACCCAGTCGAGCAGCTCGCGCTGCAGCTGACGCGCGCCGGCGTACGAGGGCAGGACGACGGTCTCGGCCTCGCCGTTGGCCCCGACGTCCGCGTACCCGACGACCCGACCGTCGGCCTCGGCCACGATCCGCTCGCTGCCGTCGATCGCGAGCCAGCCCACGATGTCAGACAGCTCCATCTCGGGCTGCCCGAGCTCGGCGGTGTCGTACTCGTTGTAGACGACGAGCAGCGCAGCCGCGTCCTGCGGGCGGGCGGGACGGCGAATGGTGGCCATGAGCGAGCAGCGTGCCAGGACGTCGTCGGGCGGACACCCGGTTTTTCGCTGTTCACCGGGCGACCTGCAGCGGCGTCTGGTGCCCGCCGACGACCAGGACGCCGCGGCCGGGACCGGCCCGGTCGGTGGGCTCGGCGCGCACACCGAGCAGCTCGCCGTCCGCCGGCGTCGGTGCCAGCAGCACGCCGGTGCGTGCCGAGCGGATCGTCGCCGCGGTGCCGCGGTAGGCGCCCAGCAGCGCGGCCGTGGTGCCCGCGAGCACGATCGCGGCTGGGCCGCGGTGACGGGCCAGGGCGTCCAGGGCCGCGTCGAGGCCGGGGCCGAGCAGCTCGACGTCGTCGACGAGGACGACGAGTCCGGGGTCGCGGGCCAGGTGGTCGGCCAGGCCGGGTGCGTCGTCCGCCGCCAGCACCGGCCAGGGCCCGGCAGTCAGCGGCGACTGGCGAGGGCAGACGGCGAGGACGGGGACGCCCGCGGCGCACAGGCCGCGGGCCGCGGTGAGCAGGGTCGTCGACCGGCCTGAGCCCGATGGGCCGCCCACCACGGCCAGCGGGTGGCGACCGAGGTCGAGCCGCACCGGCCGAGCCTCGTCGCCGCCGACACCGAGCAGCACCCCCTCTCCCGGCTCGGCCACGGTCAGCTCGTCGAGCGTCACCGACGCCGGCAGCTCACGCACTCGCAACCGGTCGGTGGGGGCCTCGGGCCAGGTGCGGCGCACCTCGGCGACGGCCTCGTCGACGTCGGCCAGGGCCAGCTGGACGGCGGCCCCGTCGCGGGTGCGCACGCCCCGACCGGGCAGCGAGCTGGTTCCGGCGGTTGTCGGCAACCCAGCCAGGAGCAGGTCGGTGGGGTCGCTGACCCGCAGCAGCAGGCGGTCGGGGATCACGGCGGTCAGCCGCGAGGTGAGCAGCGCGCGGTGCCCCGTCACCACGGCGTGCAGACCCGCCGCCGGTCCGTCGCGCAGCAGAGCGGCGATGGCCTCGCTGGTGCGACCGTGGTCGACGGCGTCGAGCGACTCGACCAGCGCGTCCCAGCCGTCGACGAGCAGCACGAGCGTCGGCCTCGGCAGCCGCGGGTCCTCAAGCCGTTGGCGGACCTCGCCCGCGAGCCGGACGACGAGTCTGGCGACGAGGTGCGGTTGGTCGTGCGAGAGCACGGTTCCGGTGTGCGGCAACGCCTTGAGGACCCTCAGGTGACCCGAGGCGGCATCGACTGCGTGCAGGTGCAGGCCGTCGGGCGCGGTGGCGGCCGCCAGTGACAGGGCGATGGTGACGATCCCCCGGGTGCGGCCGCTGCGTGGCCCGCCGCACAGGCCGAGGTGCCCGTCGCGTGCGGGGTCCCAGGTGAGCGACGGCTGGCGCTGCTCGGCGGGCAGGTCGACCAGACCGATGGCGACCCCGCCACCGCCGGAGGGGGTCCGGGCCAGCTCGCCGAGGCCGACGACGGTCGGCAGCGGGGCGAGCCAGGCCGGGGGAGCGGGGACGACGTCCACCAGGCGCGTCGCCTCGCGCAGCGCCACGACGAGGCGAGCGAGGTCGTCGTCGGACTGCTCGGTGGCGGGTGGCGGGTCGCCCACCCGGTGCACCCGGATCGGCTCGTCGTCCGCCGCGTGAAAGCCGTTGACGCGGGCCACCTGGAACAGGGTTAGAGCCCCAGAACCGTTGCGGGACAGCGCTCTTCCCGGCGTCTGAGCATCGATGCGAGCGGCATCGGGCGCGTCGAGGACGTCGTCGGAGTCGGAGCGGTCACGCAGTCGCAGCGCGATGCGCAGGCTCAGGTTGGCCTTGATGTCGGCGGTCACGATGCCCGCCGGACGCTGGGTCGCGAGCACGAGGTGGACACCCAACGACCTTCCGACCGCCGCGATGCGCACGAGCCCGGTGACGAACGCCGGGAGCTCTTCGGCGAGCACCCGGAACTCGTCGATCGCCACGACCAGCCGTGGCAGTGCCGGCAGCTGCGGGTCGGTCGCCCGCAGGCGGTGGTACGCCTCGACGTCCGGGCACGCGGCGTCGCGCAGCAGGCGCTCTCGCCGGGCGAGCTCGGCCCCCAGGCTGGTGAGTGCTCGTTCGGCGAGGTGCTCGTCCAGGTCGGTGACCAGACCGGCGGTGTGCGGCAGGTCGGCGCAGCTGCCGAACGCGGCACCGCCCTTGTAGTCGACCAGGACGAAGGACAGCTGGTCGGGGCGGTTCGCGACGGCGAGCCCCGCGACCAGCGTCTGCAGCAGCTCGGACTTGCCGGCGCCCGTCGTGCCGGCCACCAGCACGTGCGGGCCGTCGCGACGCAGGTCGACCACCGCCAGGCCCTCGGGACCAACACCGAGCGTGACCAGTGTCGTTGCGGGACAGCGGTTCCATCCACCGACGACCGATGTCGGGTCGGTCGCGTCGACGTCCAGCAGGTCGAGCAGCCGCACGTCGGTCGGCAGGACGGCGGCAGCGGACCGGGGTGCCGCGTCGCGCATCGGGCACAGGGCGCGGGCCACCCGCTCGGCCAGCCCCGCGGACAGGCCGTCCCACCGCACGTCGTCGACGCCCGCCCGCTCGGTGACCAGCCGCGCGCCGCCCGGGCGGACGTCGAAGGTGGCGCGGCACTCACCGGCCAGCCCCGAGAGGTCGTCGTCCAGGCAGATGGTGTGGATGCCGGCCGCCGGTCCGGCGACCATCAGGTCCGCCAGCCCCGGCAGCGACCGCCGGGTGCCGGCCCGGTCGACGACCAGGACCGTCAGCAGCGCCGGCTCGCCCGTGCGCGGCTCGTTGCCGTGGCGTCGGGCCTGCTCGAGCAGCGCGGCCACCAGTGCGCGCGCGTCGTCCGCGTCGTCGACCGGCCCGGTCACGATCTGGTGCGGCAGCCAGCGGGTCCAGCCCCAGTCGGCGGCGCTGCCCAGCACCGCGAGCCGCACCACTCGTGGTGAGTGCCAC
>JACMOY010000073.1 GCA_014377795.1 Actinomycetota bacterium
CCGGGGACGACGGGACGACGTGGGCGGGCTGGCAGGCCGGCGCGAGCTACTACCTGCCCAAGCCCTTCGACGTCGACCACCTGCTCACCTGGGTCGACCGACTGATCGAGATCCGCGGCATCGACCTTGCGCTCGCTGACGTCGCGATGACCGTGGACACCGCCCCCGCCGACTAGCTGTTGACGTCAGCGCATCGGGGCAACGGGACGTCACTGATGATGCGCAGCTGCGCGACCAGCTGGTCGACGGGCTGACCGCGATCTCTGGCGTCCGCGTGCACCGGGCCTTCACCGACGCGCCGTCCTCGATCGGGGTCGTGACGTTCACCGTGGACGGCGTCGCGCCGGGGCTGGTGGCGGCCTACCTGTCCGCCGAGCACGGGATCGGCGTCCGGGACGGCATGTTCTGCGCCCCCCCCCTGCTGGCGCGGCTGGGTCTGCCCGACGGCGCGGTGCGCGCGAGCGTGGGCGTCGGCACGAGCAGCCCGGACGTCGACCGGCTGGTGGCCGCCGTCAACCAGCTGGTGGCCGAGGGGCCTGGGTGGACGTACGGCCTGGTCGAGGGGCGGTGGGCGCCGACCCCCGACCCGCGGCCGCTGCCGGGCTGGGCGGGCGCCGTGGCCGGCGTCGCGGGCAGCTCACCGTGCCTGCCCACCGAGCGGGCCGGCGTCCCTGTGACACGCTGAGGCGGTGAGCCGCGACCCCCTCGCCCGCCGACCGCCCCTGGCCGGCCGACTGGGGACGGTGTTCACCGCGCTGGCCCTGTGTCTGGTGCCCTGGACGGCGTACCTGGCGATCGAGCTGCCCGAGCGGGCCGTGGCCCGGCACTACGACCTGGCGTGGACCGGCTTCGACATCGCACTGGTGCTGCTGCTCGGTGGCACCGCGTGGACGGCGCATCACCGCTCGCGGTACTTCACGCTCACCGCGACGGCCACGACCACGATGCTCGTGGTGGACGCGTGGTTCGACGTGGTCACGTCGGCACCGGGCGCCGAGCAGGCGATCGCGGCGGTGCTCGCCGTGCTGGTCGAGCTGCCCCTGGCGCTGCTGTGCGCCTGGTGGGCGCTGCACGCGCAGGACGAGCTGACCGAGAGCGTCGCGTTCTTCCGGCGCCGCGCCTCAGCCGTGGGTGGGCACGTCGGAGAACAGGCTGCTGACTGACTCGCCCAGGTGGATGCGGTCGATGGCCTCGGCGAAAAGCGGTGCGACGGAACGCACTTCGAGGTTCGGCAGCCCGTAGTGACCGGCCTGGGGGACCGTGTTGGTCGTGACGATCTCGTCGATGTCGTCGCGTGAGGACAGCCGCTGGATCGCGGGGCCGGTGAACAGCCCGTGCGTGCACGCGATCGACACCCGCCGCACCCGCCTGGCCTTGAGGGTGTCGAGCAGCTGCACCACCGAGCCGCCGGTCGCGATCTCGTCGTCCAGGATGATGATGTCTTTGCCGTCCACGTCACCGACGATCGAGTCGATGACGACGGTGTCGTCAGCCAGCCGACGCTTGCTGCCGGCTGCCACCGGGACGCCGAGCAGGCGAGCGAACGCGGTCGCCGGCTTGGCGTTGCCGAGGTCGGGTGAGATGACGACGGTGTTGGACAGGTCGGTGAACTTGTAGTGGGCGGCGAGGTCGCCCAGCGCGGTCAGGTGGTCGACCGGCACCGAGAAGAACCCGTGCACCTGCGGCGCGGGCAGGGCCATGGTCATGACCCGGTCGGCGCCCGCGGTGGCGATCAGGTCGGCCACCAGCCGGCCCCCGATCGAGATGCGTGGCGCGTCCTTCTTGTCCGACCGGGCGTAGGCGTAGTGCGGGATGACCGCGGTGATCTGCGCCGCGGAGGCCCCCCGGGCGGCGTCCAGCATCAGCAGCAGCTCGACCAGGTTCTCCTGCACCGGTGGCACGAGTGGCTGCACGATGAACACGTTGCGCTGTCGGCAGTTGGCTCGCAGCTGCACCTGCAGGCAGTCGTTGCTGAACCGCTGGATGTGCGTGGGGGCGAGCTCGACCCCCAGCACCGAGCAGATCTCGGCGGCGAGCTCAGGGTGGGCGGACCCACTGAACACGACGATCTCGCCCATGCGCGCTGGCTCCCGGCCCTGTCGAGGTGGTGACCACCGAGCCTAACGCCCAGCGGTGACCTCGACGGTCGTCCCGCTCACCACAGGGGAGGGCCGGCGAGCATCAGGGGTGCCTGCGCTCGCCAGTCGCCGGACGAGGTGCGCTGCGTCGGCGTCCGAAGGCTCAGCGCCACCGGCGGTGGCGTCGGCGACCGCAGGTCGATGGACGTGCGCCCCGCGGCGCGGGCCGGGAACGCCGAGCGCCGCCAGCGGGCGGCAGTGGCCGAGGCCAGCCGCGTCTCGGAGGACCGCCCGGCCTCGGTCAGGTGCACGGCGTGATGACGGTGGGCGAGGGACGCGAGCAGCACGAGCCCGGCGTCCTCGGCCGTGTCGGCGGCGGCGGCGGCCGTCGCGGCGGCGTCGTCGGGTCGGCCGTCCGCGGCCCGAACCGCGGCCCGCGCCAGCAGCTTGAGCACGTTCTCGCGGGGCAGCCAGGTGTCACTGCCGACGATCGCCTCGTAGTGCTCGAACCGCTGCCGGGCGCTGGCCGGGTCGTGCTGGGCCTCGAGCACGATGAGCCGGGCGACGGCCTCGGGGACGCACAAGGTCACGCCGGTGCGGTCGGCGACGTCGAGGACGTCCAGCAGCAACGTGTGGGCCCGGGCGGCGTCGCCCTCCTCCATGGCGGGCGCCGCCGAGGCGCACCCGCGCAGGGTTCGCACGAGGGGGCTGGCGTCGTCCGGGGTGGGCTCTCGGTCGGCGGTCTGCGCCGCGGTCAGGTCGTTGCGCTCGGTGGCCACCCGGATCGCCACCCATTGGTAGGAACGCGGGTCGTCCAGCACACCCAGCGTCGCTGCCGTGACGTAGCGCTCGGCGAAGTCCGGCAGGCCGAGGTCGTGCGCCAGCAGGGCATCGAGGGCGGCGACGTCCGGATCGACCGGGCCGCCGGGGTCGCCCGCCTCGATCAGCTGCTGCAGCCGCTGCAGCGCGGCCTCGCCGGTGACCGTCTCGCCGAGGGCGACCGCTGCGAGACACAAGGACGACAGGGCCCGCACCGCGTCCAGCGGGTCGTCAGCGACGTCCAGGGCCTCGCTGGTCCAGCGCCGTGCTGCGCGGAACTTGCGGCGCGGCACGCAGACCTCGGCGGCCAGCTGGGGGCGCGCCGCAGCACGGCGGGCTGGGTCGCCGTCCTCGTCCGCCTGCCCCACCGCGCGGTGCAACCCGACGCTCAGGTCGTCGCGGTGGGTGGGCGCGCCGGGGTAGAAGCCGGGGACCCGGGGGGTGGCGGTGGTTGGACCGCCCTGCCGCGCCGGGGGCGCCGTGGGGTGGCTGCTGGTGGCCGCGACCGGCGGCGCGGGGTCAGGGGCCGCGGCGGCGGGGGACGACGTCGAGCTCGCGAGGCTGGCCCTGCACTTGGCCTCCAGCCGGGTCAGGTCGGACAGCTGGTGGGCTCGTGCCAGGGACGCTGCCGCGGCGAGGGCGGCGTGCGACTCGTGGGTGCGGCCGAGCGCCAGCGCGACGTCACCCCACCGCTCGAGCAGCTCGAGCCGGTCGGCCGGAGCGGCGTCCGAGGCGTCCTGGGCGCGGCACAGCTGGCGCAGGTGCAGCCGGGCGCGCTCGTAGTCGTGCTCCTCGACGGCGTCCTCGACCGCGTAGATGGCTGCCGCGCTCGACAGCTCGGTCTCACCGGCCAGCCCCCACTGCTCGACACGCTCGGCTGAGCTCACCGCGCTCTGGGCCACCCTGCGGTGCAGCCGCCGGCGTGCGCTCGGGCGGGCCCAAGCCAGGACGTGGTCGGCGAGCAGCGGGTCGCGGGCCACGAAGCCGTCGTCGGTGCAGGTGAGCAACCCGAGGTCGATCAGGTGGTCCAGGACGGCGCGCAGCTGCTGGGGGTCGGGGGCCTGGTCGGCGTCGACCTCGGCGCCCAGCATGGAGGTGAGCAGGGCCGGGGTGACGGGTCGGGCCATGGCTGCGGTGAGCTGCAGCACCTCCAGCTCGTTCGCGGTCAGGGCGTGCAGCGCCTGGGCGACCCGGTGCCGGTCGTCCGCACCCGGGGCGTGCGCGGCTGCGCCGTCGAGCAGCACCAACCCCGAACTGGTCGCGGCGATGCGGCCGGCGCTGGCCCAGGAACGCACCAGCCACACCACGTCGCCGGGTCGGCCGTCGGTGCCGGACCGCCCCGCGGCGGGGAGGTGGCCGGACACAGGGCCGCCGAGGACCGCCGCGCACAGCTCGCTCACCCCCTCGACCGCCAGGGCGGGTAGACGCAGCGTCC
>JACMOY010000074.1 GCA_014377795.1 Actinomycetota bacterium
GACGTGCTGTCCGTGGGCTCCAGCCGTCTGTCGATCGACGACCAGGCGACCACTGCCGCACGGGCCGCCGCCGACAGCTGGGCCGCCAGCCACGACCGGCAAGGTGCGTTCGACGCCGCCTGGCGCAGCGCCACCGAGGCCGACGCCACCAACGACGTCGACGTCAAGAGCTTCTCGATCGACGCCGCGGGCGTCGCCCACGTGACCCTGCGCCGTGAGGCGCCGACCTTCGTCGTGCGCCTGATCCCGCCACTGCGCCGCCTCGCCGTCGTCCGCGCCGTCGGCGACAGCCGCCCCTCGACGACGTGAGCACCCGCCGCACCCGGGCCCTGCTGCTGGCCGCCACCACGCTGGCGCTGGTCGCCAGCCCGATGGCACCCGCACAGGCCGACCCCTCGCTGACCCAGGTGCAGGCGCGCGCCACCGCCCTGCGCCACCGCCTGGACGCACTGGCGGTGCGGCAGGGCCTCGCGGTCGAGCAGTACGACGCCGCCGACGACGCGCTCGCCCAGGCCAGCACCGCCGAGGTCCTCGCCACCACCGCCCTGACCGACGCGCGCCGCGTGGCCCGCAGCCAGGGCCAGGCCGGCACCCGCCGGGTGCGGGCGTTGTACATGAGCGGCGGGCCACTCGGGCTGACCGCCACCGTCCTGGACAGCACCAGCCTCACCGACGCCCTCTCACGCTGGCAGGCGGTCACGTCCATCGTCCGAGGCGACGTCGCCGACGGGGCGGCCCTCGATGCAGACGTCAGCACCGCCACCGCCCTGGCCCAGCAGGTCGCACGCTCACGGGCCACCACCGCCGCGCGCCGGGTGGCCGCCGACCGGGCCGTCGCCACCGTGCAGGCCTCGCTGGCCGAGCAGTCGAGCCTGCTGCCCGCTCCGGACGCCGACGTCGTCAGCGCCGCCGAGCAGCAGCGCCACGACGAGGAGGCTGTCGCCCTGGCGCAGGCCGTGCACAGCGCCGACCGGCTCGGGATCCCCACCACCACCGGCAGCCGCGACGCAGGCGGCACCAGCCGCACCGGGGGCGCGGTCGACACCGGTGCCGAGCTGCCCGACGTCCCGGCACCCAGCGCCGCCGCCGGCGTCGCGATCGCCGCCGCCCGCACCCGGCTCGGCCTGCCCTACGTCTGGGGCGCGACCGGCCCGGACTCCTTCGACTGCTCGGGCCTGACCGGCTGGGCCTACCGCCAGGCGGGCATCTCGCTGCCGCGCACCGCGAGCCAGCAGTACATCGCGCTGCCGCACGTGCCGCTGGACCAGCTGGCCCCCGGCGACCTGGTCTTCTATGCCACCGACGTCAACAACCCGGCGACCATCCACCACGTCGGCATGTACGTCGGCGCCGGGCTCTCGCTGTACGCGCCGCAGACCGGCAGCGTCGTCAAGATCGGCCCGGTCGACTACGGCCGGATCATCGGCGCCGTCCGCCCGGCCACGCTGCGCTGAGTGTCGCCGTCGGGCGTCCTACGATGGAGGCGTGCGCGGCCAGGGGGCCGCAGCCCACGCAGGCGCGCCGTGACGCGCCCGGCCGCAGGAGGGGTGGCGCTGGACGGGGTCGGACCAGGCAGCCTGCTGGGTGGGCGGTACGCGCTGCGCCTGCAGCTGGACGACACCCCCACGCAGGCCACCTGGCAGGCCCACGACCGCACCCTCGAGCGGTCGGTGGTGGTCCGCATTGTCCCCGCCGGCCACCCCTTCGCCGACGCCATGCTGGACGCCGCCCGGCGGGCCGGGGGCATGGACGACCCACGCCTGGTACGGGTGCTCGACGTCGGCCGTGAGCAGGACCTGGCGTTCGTCGTCACCGAGCTCGTCCCCGGGCGCACCCTCGCCGAGCGCCTGCGCGGTGGTCCGCTGCCGGCCGAGGACGTCCGCACCCTGGTCGGCGAGGCGAGCCTCGCGCTCGAGAACGCCCGCCGGCGCGGCCTGCACCACCTGGCCCTGACCCCCGACGACGTCCACCAGCTCGACGACGACAGCGTGCGGGTGGGTGGGCTCGCGGTGAGCGCGGCGCTGGCCGGACGCGACGGCGACACGCAGGACGCCGACGCCGCCGGGGTGGACGACACGACGGCGCTGGTGGCCCTGGCGTACGCCGGGCTCACCGGGTGCTGGCCGCTGGCGAGCGACGCGGGTCTACCGCGCGCGCCCCAGGTGTCGGGCGCGCCGGTCGCGCCGTCGCAGATCGTGGGCGGGGTGCCCGCCGACCTCGACACGCTGTGCGCGCAGACCTTCGCCGGCGCGGGGGCGCCGGCCAGCCCCGGCGACCTCGCCGCCCAGATCGCCCCCTGGGGCCGAGCCCGGCGCAGCACCCGCACCACCGGCGCGTTCCCGCACCCCCTGGCGCCCACCCGCCCGAGCACGGCTCCCACCCCCGCCGTGCCCGCCACCCCGGTTCGCACGCCGGTCATCCCCGCCGTCGAGCCGCCCCCCGCTGCGGCCCCGGACGACGCGACGCAGCAGATCCGCACCCGCCCGGCCGTCGTCGTCCCGCGACCTGACCTGCGCCCCGCCGTCCGCGCCGTCGCCGGGGCGGTCGCGGGCGTGGCGTCCGGCGTCCGGGCGGGAGCCGCCGCGGGGGTCGCCCGTGCACGGCAGTTGCAGCTGCCGCGGCCGGCGCCGGCGTCCCCGTCGTCGTCCACGCCGACGTCCGCGCCGACGTCCGCGTCGGACGCCGGCACGGACGGGCCCCAGCGGAGCTTCGGCGGCGGGCTGTTCGACCACGACCGCGAGTCACCCCCGCCGCTGCTGCCCCCTGCGCCGCTCACCCGCCCCCCGCAGGACCAGACGCGCACGGTGCTGGCGCTGGTGGCCGGCTTCGTCGCGGTCTTCCTGCTGCTCGGCTACTGCGGGCTGCGGGGCCTGGGCGACAACGCCTACGTCCCCGATCCCACCCCCGGCGCTCGGCCCAGCGGCACCGCGGCCCCCACCCCGACACCGACCACACCGGCACCCACGTCCACACCCACGGCCGCCGCACCCACCCCGGTGCGGGTCGTCGCCGCCGCCGGTTTCGACCCGCAGGGCGACGGTTCGGAGAAGGACGCGCAGGCCGGCCGGGCCACCGACGGTGACCCCGGCACCTCGTGGACGAGCGACACCTACAACAGCGCCGCCTTCGGCGGTCTCAAGGACGGCGTGGGCCTGCGCCTGGACCTCGGTGCACCCACCGCCGTCCACACCGTGCAGGTCACCGTCGACGGAGCCGGCTCGACCGTGCAGCTGCGCACCGCCCCCGGTGACACGCTGGACGGCGCCGCGGTCCTGGCCGAGGCCGCCGGCGCCACCGGCACGGTCACCCTCACCCCCAAGGCCCCGGTGACCACCCGGTACCTGGTGCTGTGGTTCACGACCGCGGCCCCCAGCAGCGGCGGGTTCCGGGCCGGCGTGGCCGAGGTCACCGTCTCGTGAGCACCCCCTCGTGAGCCCGTCCGACGACGGGGACGACAGCGCACCCGTCGTCGCGGACGAGGACGGACCCCGCACCGACCACCAGCTGATCGCCGACCACGTCGCCGGTGACCCCACCGCGTTCACCGAGCTGGTCACCCGGCACCGCGACCGGTTGTGGGCGGTGGCGGTGCGCACCCTGGGCGACCACGACGAGGCCAGCGACGCGCTGCAGGACGCCCTGGTCTCGGCCTTTCGCGGCGCCGCCGGGTTCCGCGGCGAGGCGGCGGTCACCACCTGGTTGCACCGGGTCGTGGTCAACGCGTGCCTGGACCGGTTGCGTCGGCGGGCGGCCCGACCCACCGTGCCACTGCCGGACGCCGAGCCCGCCGACCGCCGCGACGACCACCGGGCCACCGAGATCCGCCTCGACGTCCGGGCTGCCCTCGCCCGCCTGCCCGAGCACCAGCGCCAGGCCCTGGTGCTGGTCGACATGCACGGCCTGAGCGTGGCCGAGGCCGCGGCCGTGCTGCAGGTGGCCGAGGGCACGATCAAGTCGCGCTGCGCCCGCGGCCGCGCCGCCCTCGCGCCCCTGCTGCGCACGGTGGCCGCGGCAGGGAACCTCACCGCCGCCCGCGACGTCCCACCATCGTCCCCCCGCCACGACGCCGAAGGCCTTCTCCCGTGACCCACCTGCCCCTCGACGAGCTCGGGGACGTCGACGCCGCAGCCCGCGACCCGCACGTCCTCGCGTGCGCGCAGTGTCGGCAGGCCGTGGCCGAGCAGCGGTCGGTGCGCGACCTGCTCATCGCGCTGCCGGCCCCCTCGGCCGCCCCGCCGGACGTCGTCCGCGCGCTCGAGGCGACCCTGCGCCGGCTCACGACCGCCGACGTCGTCCCCGCCGACGCGCCTGCGGCCGTCACGGTCGTGCCGATGTCGTCGGCGCCATCGCGGCGCGCGGCTCGCTGGCGCGAGCGCACCCCCGGCCTGCTGGCCGCGGCCGCCGCCGTGGTGCTCGCGGTCGGCCTGGGCGGGCTGATCCTGCGCGGCGGCGGGGACAGCGGGACGGCCACCTCGGCCGGGGCCAGCGCCGAGCTGCGCACGAGTGCGGCGCGGGCCGCTGACCCCCCGGGCGCCGTCC
>JACMOY010000075.1 GCA_014377795.1 Actinomycetota bacterium
CGCCCGCGCGGCGACGTCCAGCGTGGCGCGGCGCTTCACCGGGCCGCCTCGACCCGCTCGACTGCGGCGGCGAGCCCCGCAGCGCCCTCGACCGGGACCGGCAGCCCGTCGAGCACCGCGTCGAGCCGGGCGCGGTCGACCGCGAGGACGGCGACCGACCGGGTCAGCAGCTCCTCCTTGGCCTTGGTGGCCAGCGAGCGCACGGCCTGGTCACCGAACACCGCCTCGAGCAGCCGCTGAGCCAGCACCGCCGTGCCTCCGGCGATCCCCACCTCGGCGCCGGTCAGTCCTGCCGTCTGCCCGAACACCACCAGCATCAGCAGCACCCCCAGGCCGTTGACCCCGACCGACAGCACCCGCGCGGTCGAGCGGCGGTCACCACCTTCATCGCGCACCAGCCCCAGCACGTAGCCCTGCCAGTCGCGGACGGTGCGGGCCACCCGGTCCGCCAGGCCCGGCGCGGGGGCGGCGAGGTCGGTGTGCCGCGCCGCGAGGGCGGTGCCACCCGCGACCGAACGCCAGCGGCGCAGCGAGTCAGCGGCGGCGGCCTCGGCCTGGGCGCTGACCAGGGCCTCGACGCCGGTCTGCAGGGCCTCACCCAGCTCGTCGGCGGGCGATGGGGGCCCCGACAGGGCCGCGCTGATCCGGTCACGCCAACGGCTGACTCGGGTCTCGATGCTGCGCAGCAGCTCACCGGTGCCCGCGAACTCCTGCCATCGGGCGAGCACCTCGCCGCGCAGCAGGGTGCCGTCGGACAGCCCGCGCTCGATGGCCACGACGGCGTCGCCGGACGCCGCATCCACCTCGCGCCGCAGACCAGCGAGCGCGGCGTCCTGGCTCTCGGCGGCCGCGACCACGGCGAGGGCCCGGGGGTGCAGGGCGTCAAGCGCGCCCGTGAGCGTGCGCCGCACCACCGTCTGGCGCGCGGCGCTGTCGCAGGCCAGGGCCACCAGCCACGACCGCAGCGGCTCGACGACGGCCGCGTCGAGCAGCCCCCCGTCGTCGACCTGGCTCTCGGGCACCGAGAACATCGGGGACGCCGAGAGCCCGCGCTCGCGCAGCATCTGGGCCAGGTGGGGGCGCACCTCGGCCATGGCACCCGGGGGCACCCGGTCCAGGACGATGGCGACGACGGCCCCCCGATCGGCCGCACCGCGCAGCAGGTCCCACGGCACGGCGTCGGCGTACCGCGCGGCCGTGGTGACGAACACCCACAGGTCAGCGGCGGCCAGCAGCTGCTGGGCCAGCTCGCGGTTGGCCGAGACCACCGAGTCGATGTCCGGGGCGTCCAGCAGCGCCAGCCCGGGCGGCAGGGCCGTGCTCGACGCCATCCGCACCGAGGTGATCGCACCGACGTCGCTTCGGTCCGGCTCCTGCTCGGCGCCGGTCTCGCGGGCCAGGCCCGGCAGGACGCGGTCGCCCGAGAACCAGGCCTCGTCGTCCGGGTGGTGCACCAGCACCGGCGCGCGGGTGGTGGGCCGCAGGGCTCCGCTGCGGCTGACCCGGGCCCGCAGCACGGAGTTGACCAGCGTGGACTTACCCGCCCCGGTCGAACCGCCGACGACGGCCAGCAGCGGGGCGTCCAGCGAGCGCAGCCGCGGCAGCACGTAGTCGTCCAGCTGGGCGAGCAGCGCGGCCCGGTCGCGGCGGGTGCCGGGTGCGTCGTCCAGGTCCAGGGGCAGCGCGACGTCCTGCACCGAGCGACGCAGCTGCTCGACCGCGGGGAGCAGCGCGTCGAGCTCGAGCCGTGGTGTCACGTGAGGGAGCATCGCGGGTCTGTCGCCACCTCGCCAACTCTACGAGCCGCCGCCTGGCCTCGCCGATACGCTCGAGGCTGAGCGCCCGTAGCTCAGTGGATAGAGCAGCGGCCTTCTAATCCGCCGGTCGCAGGTTCGAATCCTGCCGGGCGCGCGCCTCTAGTCGGTGCGCCGCTCGGGGTCGACCGGGTCGACCGGGTCGACGTCGGCGCGGTGCCCGGCCTCCCGCTCGACCTCGGTCGCACGTCCCGCGGTGCCGTCCCCCGAGACGTCGGGGTCGATCCGGTCAGCCTCGCGCAGCTGCTCGTCCACCTCGGCCCGGGACCGGCTGGCGTGCTCACCGCGCTGGACCGCCTCGGCCTGCAGTCCCGCCGCGTCGGCTGCCTTGGCGTCCGCCTCCGCCTGCGCCATCCGGGCCTGGGCGTCGACCCGCGTGGCCTCGGCCTCGCGCCGCTGCACCTCGATCCGGTCGTCATCCGCGCGTGCCCGCAGTTCGTGCGCCGCGCCGCGCTGCTCCTGCTCCTGCTTGACCTTGCGCCTACCGGCCGTGGCCACCATGAAGACCACGATGATCGCCACCAGCACCAGCACCAGCACCAGCGCCACGATGACGACGACGAGTACCTCTGTGCTCATGACGATCTCCTTCGCTAGGTGTTGCCGAAGCCCAGGCAACTGCGATACCACCGGCGGCGCAACCCCACGTCAGAGCGGGCGCCTCAGCGCCGGGTGGCGACGAACCCGTAGCGGTCGGTGGCGATCTCACGCAACAGGGTCTTCTCGACCTCGCGCGCGTCGGTCGGCGCGGTGTCCCGCGCCATCCGGGCCCGCAGGAACGCCGGCTCGGGGGCCGCCGCCTGGAAGGCGCGCATCGCGTGCAGTCCCGTCGACCCGGCCACCGACCGGGCCCAGGCCCGGGCGGCGCGCCGCTGCGGCATCGACGTGAGCATCACGACCTCGTGCGGGGTGAACCACCCGGTGCGCTCGTAGACCTGCAGGTGCCGGCCG
>JACMOY010000008.1 GCA_014377795.1 Actinomycetota bacterium
ACGATCTGCCGCCGCTGATGTGGCACGCCGAGCTCGGCCAGTCGCTGGTAGACGTCTGGACCGGCACCCACCACCGCGGCGTCCAGCTGCACGATCTGCGCGACGCGGTGACGGTGTGGTCGACGCGGTACCGCCAACTGGCCTTCCTGCGTCAGCTCGAGGCGCCGGTGACCCCGGTGATGGAGGACGAGCTGATGCGCGTGATCGCCCGCCAGGACGGGACACCGTTCCCGGCGACCCTGGCGCTCGCCGGCCGGTGGGCGCGCGGTCGGGTGCGGCGTCCGGCGCGGGTCGAGTCGACGTACTGCGCCGAGGTGGTCGCGAGCACCTACCAGGCGATGGGGCTGCTCGCCGGTGACCGACCCACCAACTGGTACGACCCCGGCAGCTTCTGGAGCGGCGACGAGCTCGAGCTGGTCGGCGACGCCACCCTCGGCACTGAGGTCGAGGTGACCGTCCCGGCGGTCTAGAGCCGGGCGGCGACCTCGCTGGCCCAGTAGGTGAGGATCACCTGGGCGCCGGCCCGCCGGATCGCCGTCAGGGACTCGAGGATCGCGCGGTCGCGGTCGATCATGCCGGCCGCGGCGGCCGCCTCGATCATCGCGTACTCGCCCGAGACCTGGTACGCCGCAACGGGTACATCGACCGCGTCGGCTACCTGACGCAGGACGTCGAGGTAGGGCAGGGCGGGCTTGACCATGACGAGGTCGGCGCCCTCGGCGACGTCCAGCCGCACCTCACGCAGCGCCTCGACGGCGTTGCCGGGGTCCTGCTGGTAGGTCGCGCGGTCGCCGACCAACGTCGACCCGACGGCCTCGCGGAACGGGCCGTAGAACGCCGACGCGTACTTCGCGGCGTAGGCGAGCACCAGGGTGTCGGTGCGACCGACGTCGTCCAGGGCCGCGCGCACGTGGCCGACCTGGCCGTCCATCATCCCGGACAGCCCGAGCACGTGGGCGCCGGACTCGGCCTGCGCCAACGCCATCGAGGCGTAGCGCTCGAGCGTCGCGTCGTTGTCGACCCGACCCCGGTCGTCCAGCACCCCGCAGTGCCCGTGGTCGGTGAACTCGTCCAGGCACAGGTCCGCCATGACGACCGTCCGGTCGCCGACCTCATCACGCAGGTCGCGCAGACCGACGTTGAGGATGCCGTCGGGGTGGTCGGCGCCCGAGCCCACGGCGTCCCGCGTCGTCGGCACACCGAACAGCATCAGCCCACCGACGCCGGCGGCGACGGCCTCGCGCGCGGCCACCCGCAGCGACGCGCGTGAGTGCTGAACCACCCCGGGCATCGAGCCGATGGCCACCGGCTCGTCCACGCCCTCGCGCACGAACAGCGGCAGCACCAGGTCGGACGGCGAGAGCCGGGTCTGGCTCACCAGCCGGCGAAGCGCCGGGGTCTGCCGCAGGCGGCGGGGCCGCTCGACCGGGAAGCCCACTCTCACTTGACCTTTCGTCGAGCGGCGGCCTTGCGCTGACTGGGCCGCACGACCGGCTCGCCGGCCTCGATCGCCGCGAGGCGCAGCCCCGTGCCGTACTCGGCGAGCGCGTCGACCAGGGCCGCGGCGTTCGCCTCACCAGCGAGGACGTCGACCCGCAACCCGTGCTCCTCGGCAGTCTTGGCCGTCGCAGGGCCGATGCACGCGACGACGGTCGAGGGGTGCGGCTTGCCGGCGATGCCGACCAGGTTGCGCACCGTGGAGCTCGAGGTGAACACGACCGCGTCGAAGCGACCGGTCTTGATCGCGTCGCGCACGTCTGCGGCCGGGGGGGCGGCACGCACCGTGCGGTACGCCGTGACGTCGTCGACCTCCCAGCCGATCTCCTGCAGGCCCGCGACGAGGGTGTCGGTGGCGATGTCGGCGCGCGGCAGCAGCACCCGGTTGATCGGGTCGAGAACCTCGTCGAACGGCGGCCAGTCCTGCAGCAGGCCGTTGGCCGACTGCTCGTCGTTGGGGGCAAGGTCAGGCACGATCCCCCACTCGCGCAACGCCTCTGAGGTGACACCGCCCACGGCGGCGACCTTCAGGCCGGCGAAGGCGCGCGCGTCCAGACCGAACTCCTCGAACTTCTCGCGCACCGCGCGCACGGCGTTGACGCTGGTGAAGCCGATCCACTCGTAGCGGCCGGTCACCAGTCCCTTGATCGCGCGCTCCATCTGCTGGGGGGTGCGCGGCGGCTCGACCGAGATCGTGGGCACGACGTCGCTGACCGCACCGTGCGCCCGCAGCCGGTCGGTGGTGGCACCGGCCTGGTCCTTGGTGCGCGGCACCAGCACCCGCCACCCGAACAGCGGCTTGGTCTCGAACCACGACAGCTGCTCGCGCAGCGACACGGACTGCCCGACGACGGCCAGCAGCGGCTTGGTCAGCCCGGCGTCGGTCAGCGCACGCCGGGCCTCGGCCAGGGTGGTCGTGACGGTGCGCTGCTCGGTGGTGGTGCCGCGCTCGGTGAGGGCCACCGGGGTGTCGCCGTCCCGACCGGCCGCGAGCAGGTCACCCAGACCTGCGGCGACGACCTCCGGGCCGCCGAGCACGACCACGGTGACGTCGTCGCCGGTCGAGCGGGCCCAGTCGACCTTGCTGTGGTGGGGGGTCACGACGTGGATCGCCCGCGACCGGTTCGTCGTCAGCGGTACGCCGGCGTACGTCGGCACTGCGCTGACCGACGAGACGCCCGGCACGACCTCGAACGGCACCCCCGCCTTGCGGCAGGCCAGGGCCTCCTCGGGCAGGCCGTTGAACGTGGCGGGGTCGCCGTCCATCAGGCGCACGACGCGCTTGCCGGACTTCGCTGCGCGGGTGACCAGCTTGGCCCGGCCCGCGTGGGTCAGCGGCTGGCCGTCCTCGCCGAAGCCGGCGTCCAGCACCTCGACGCCGGGGCGCAGCCACCGGGCCAGGTCGCTCTCGCCCAGCAGCGTGTCGAGCACCAGGACGTCGGCCCCGGCGATCGCGTCCACGGCGCGCAGGGTGAGCAGGCCCGGGTCGCCCGGGCCGGTGCCGACGAACGCGACGCTGCCGACGGCGCGCGCCGCCGGGCGACCGGTCGTGGTGGGGCCGGACGCCGAGGACCGGGTCGAGCGGGCGGTGGGCGCGGGTGTCACGAGGCACGCTCCGGAAGGTGCTGGTCTGCGGACGGGTGGACGACTGTGGTCGATCGGTCTATGAGCTCGGCGGCGCCGTCCTCGAGCAGCAGGGCGGCGAGCCGGCGGCCCAGGCCGGTGGGGTCGTCGGCCGGCCCGACCAGGGACTGGCGCAGCACGACGGTGCCGTCGGGGGCCGCGACGATCGCGCGCAACGAGATCCCGAGGCCGCCGCCAACGCCCTCGACCACCTCGGCCAGCGCACCGACCGGGGCGGTGCAACCGGCCTCGAGCGCCGCGAGCAGGGCCCGCTCGGCGGTGACAGCAATACGGGCGTCAGGGTCCTCGAGCACCTGCAGCAGCTCGACCAGCTGGTGGTCGGCGCCGCGGCACTCGATGGCGAGCGCGCCCTGGCCCGGGGCCGGGAGCACCTGCAGCGGGTCGTGCACCTCGGTCACCTGGTGGTGGTGCCCGAGGCGCAGCAAACCGGCGCGGGCGAGGACGACGGCGTCAAGCCTGCCGTCGGTGACCATGGCGAGCCGGGTGTCGACGTTGCCGCGCACCGGCTCGGGCTCGTGACCCAGCGC
>JACMOY010000076.1 GCA_014377795.1 Actinomycetota bacterium
CCGGGTCAGCGAGCCGGGGGTGGCGAAGGGCACCTCGCGCACGGCCTGACCGCCGCGCAGCTGCCCGCGCAGACCCTTGCGCTGCCCGTCGCACATCACGTCCAGGTCGACCCGGACGCCGGTGACGCCCGGCAGCGCGCTCACCGCGGCGGTGACCTCGCGGGTGATGGTGTCCTTCAGCGGGCAACCCGAGACGGTGAGGAAGATACCGACGACGACCTGGCCGTCCGCGCCGACCACGACCTCCTTCACCATGCCGAGCTCGGTGATCGGCTTCTTGATCTCGGGGTCGTCGACGCGCGCGAGCACCTCGAGGACCTGCTCGTTCGACGGAAGGGCCATGCCCCGATGCTAGGCGCCGGCTCGCGCGGCTGCGGCGGCGGGCGGGGCGCTGGCCCTACCATGACGTGCGTGGACGAGGTGCGGGGTCTGCGCCGCCTGGACCAGGCGCAGCTCGACGACTGGCGGCTCTTCCTGCGCGCCCACGCGTTCGTCATCAGCCGGCTCGAGGCCGACCTGGCCGCCGACGGGCAGCCGAGCCTGGCCACGTACGACGTCCTCGTCCAGCTCATCGAGGCGCCCGAGCACCGGTTGCGGATGACCGAGCTGGCGCAGGCCGTGCTGCTCTCGCGCAGCGGGCTGACCCGCCTGGTCGACCGGATGGCGGCACTGGGCTACGTGCGCCGCGAGCCGAGCCCGGGTGACGCGCGCGGCGTCCACGCCGTCCTCACCGAGGAGGGCGTGTCGGCGCTGCGCCGGGCCGCGCGCACCCACCTGCGCGGGATCGGCGAGCACGTGGTCGACAAGCTGACCGTGCCCGAGCTGGCCGCCCTCGGGCAGGTCTGCGCCAAGCTGGTGCCCGAGGGGTCGGGTCGAGCAACGAGTCAGGTCTAGGCGGCGGGCGAGGCGGGCGCCGCCGTGGCGGCGGGCTCGCGGCACCACGGGCAGACCATCCAGTCGGGGTCCATCTGCCGTGAGCAGGCTTGGCAGCTGCCGATGTCCAGGGGCACGGTGCACCAGGGGCACAGCACCATCCCGTTGTCGACGCCGCGCTCGCACGAGTGGCACGACTTGCCGCCGGAGTGGTCGGAGTGGGTGACCCGCACGGCCTCCTCGAACGTCGTCTCGCCGCGCTTGGCCTTGTCCAGCGCACTGGCCCGCAGCGTCTTCATCCCCGAGGCGCGGGCCTGGGCGCCGACGGCGGACTCGGTCGCCGAGGTCATCAGCACGGTCCGCATGGCGGTGTCGACGACCAGCACCTCGTACACGGCGGTGCGGCCGCGGTACCCGGTGCCGGCGCAGTCCGGGCAGCCGGTGCCCATCAGTGGCGTCGCGTCCAGGATGTCGTCGATCCGCAGGCCCAGCAGGGTCAGCGTGCTCTCGTCCGGGATGTAGCCCTCGGCGCACGAGTCGCACGGCTTGCGCACCAGGCGCTGGGCGACGGCCGCGGTCAGCGACGAGGCGACCAGGAACGGCTCGACCCCCATGTCGACCAGCCGGGTCAGGGCCGCGACGGCGGAGTTGGTGTGCAGGGTGGTGAGCACGAGGTGGCCGGTGATCGAGGCCTTCAGCGCCAGCTCGGCCGTGAGCGCGTCACGCACCTCGCCGACCAGGATGATGTCGGGGTCCTGCCGCAGGATCGAGCGCAGGCCGCGGTCGAACGTCATGCCGGACTTCTCGTTCACCTGCACCTGGGTGATCCCGGGCAGCTGCACCTCGATGGGGTCCTCGAGGGTGACGATGTTCTTGTCCGGCGTCATGGTCTGGTTGATCGCGGCGTACAGCGTGTTCGTCTTGCCCGAGCCGGTAGGGCCGGTGATCAGCACCAGCCCCTGCGGCACGGCCAGCGAGGCGAGGAACGCCTTGAGCTGGTCCTCCTCGAACCCCAGCGACTCCAGCGAGGGCACGCTGTCGGCGCGGGTCAGCAGCCGGACGACGATCTTCTCGCCGTGCAGCGAGGGCAGGGTGCTCACCCGGGTGTCGATCGAGGCGCCGTCCACGACGATCCGGCTGCGACCGTCCTGGGGGACGCGTCGCTCGGCGATGTCGAGGCCGGACATGATCTTGACCCGGCTGACGATCGCCGGGCCGAGCCGGCGGGGCGCGGTCATCACGTCGCGCAGCAGCCCGTCGACGCGGTACCTGATCCGCAGCCCGTCGCGCTGCATCTCGATGTGGATGTCGGACGCGCGCATCCGGGCCGCGTCGGCGAGCACCTGGTTGACCAGCTTGACGATGGGGGCGTCGTCGACCCCGCCTGCCCCGAAGTCCTCCGAGGTGGTCTCCTCGAGCTCCTCGGCGATCATGCTGACGCCGGAGGTGTCCTCGGACAACGACCAGGCGCGGGTCAGGTGGTCCTTGATCTGGGTGGCAGGTGCCACGACGACGAACAGCTCGGGCGCCTGGGTGTACATCCGGACGTCGTCCAGGGCCAGCACGTTGGTCGGGTCGGACGTCGCGACGACCAGCCCGCCGCTGGGGTGGCGGTCGAGCACGAGCACCCCGGTGCGCTCGGCCACGGCCCGCGGCAGCAGCCGCACGACGTCGGGGGCGGGCACGACCCGCGACAGGTCGGCGGCCGAGAGCCCGAGCGAGGTGGCGAGCGCCTCGGCCACCTCGCGCTCGGTGGCGAACCCCATCGCAGCCACGACCTGACCCAGCCGGCGCCGCGGCGGCGGGTCGGCGGTCTGCACCTGCAGGGCCTGCTCGAGCTGCTCGGGCGTGACCAGCCCCTGGTCGGTGAGGACCTCGCCGAGCCGTCGTCGCACCGGCGCGCCGGGGATGCGCTCGGTGGTCTTGGACAGGGGCACGGCCACCAGGGTGGAGCGCAGCTCGCCGCCGGGGTTGTACTGCGGCGAGAGCGCGACCGTTTCGGGGGTGGCGGACGACATGGGCGGGACATCGGCACGAGTGCGGCCGGAGTGAAGCGGTCAGCCGGACGTCGAGCCGCCGGCCGGGGCGTCTGCCTCGTTCTTTCCGTGCGCAGCCGCCCGCTCGTCGAGCTCCTCGAGCAGGGCCCGCAGCTCGGACCGCACGAAGTCGCGGGTGGCCACCTCGCGCATGGCGATCCGCAGCGAGGCGACCTCACGGGTCAGGTACTCGGTGTCGGCCAGGCCCCGCTCGTCCCGGGCCCGGTCCTGCTCGCCGACCACGCGGTCACGGTCGGTCTGCCGGTTCTGTGCCAGCAGGATCAGCGGGGCGGCGTACGACGCCTGCAACGACAGGATCAGCGTCAGCAGGGTGTAGTTCAGTGCCTTCGGGTCGAACTGCAGCTCGACCGGCGTGAAGGAGTTCCAGGCCAGCCACACGAGCACGAACACCGTCAGGTAGACCAGGAACCGCGCGGTGCCGAGGAACCGGGCGAAGCGCTCCGAGACCCGGCCGAACACCTCGGGGTCGACGCTGGGCCGGTTGATCAGCGAGCGCCGCACCTCGCGCGGCTGGTCCAGCCGGGGGGTGCGGCCGCGCGGCTCACGCGCCACGGCGGGCCGCCTTGGCCTTCTTGGTCTTGACCTTGGTCGACGGGGGCTTGCTCGCCTTCGAGCTCTCGGGCCGGGGGTGGCGCAGCGGCTCGGGCGTCTCGCGCCAGTCCTGCGGCAGGATGTGGTCGAGGACGTCGTCGACCGTGACCGCGCCCAGCAGGTGACCGTCGTCGTCGGCGATCGGCACCCCGACCAGGTTGTACGTCGCGAGGAACCGGGTCACCTGGCCGAGGGTCGCGCTGGGCAGCAGTGCCTCGATGTCCTTGTCGACGATGCCGCCGATGGCGGCGTTGGGCGGTTCGCGCAGCATCCGCTGGATGTGCACCAGCCCGAGGAACCGGCCGGTGGGCGTCTCGAGCGGCGGGCGGCAGACGTACACGTTGGAGGCCAGCGAGGGGCTGAGCTCCTCGCGGCGCACGACGGCCAACGCCTCGGCGATCGTCGCGTCCGGGGCCAGGATCACCGGCTCGGTGGTCATCAGGCCGCCCGCCGTGTCCTCGTCGTAGGTCAGCAGCCGGCGCAGCGGGGCGGCGTCGTCCGGCTCCATCAGGCGCAGCAGGTTCTCGGCGGTCTCGGCCGGCAGCTCGGACAGCAGGTCGGCGGCGTCGTCGGGCTGCATGGCCTCGAGCACGTCGGCGGCCCGCTCGTTCTTCAGCTGGGTGAGGATCTCGACCTGGTCGTCCTCGGGCAGCTCTTCGAGGACGTCGGCCAGCTTCTCGTCGTCCAGACCGGCGGCGACGTCCGCGCGGCGCTGCGGCGACAGGTCGCGGATGACGTCGGCGAGGTCGGCGGCCTTGAGCGAGGCGAAGGTCGCCAGCAGGTTCGACACGCCCTGCCCGGTCGCGACCAGCGAGAGCCCGCTCACCTGGTCGACGTCGACGAGCAGGGTCTCGCCGCGCTTGCGCAGCCGGCTCGACAACCCCCGGGAGGGGGTCCCGCGGCGGACGAAGAGCTTGCTGATGACCCAGTCGCGGGTGCGCTGCTGGGTCATCGCGACGTCCTCGACGATGACGTCGCCGCTGCCGTCGACCATCGTGACCGGGCGGTCGAGCAGCTCGGCGAGCACCAGGGTCTCGCTGGGGCGCGGCTCGAACCGGCGCAGGTTGACCACGCCGGTGGTGATCACCTGACCGCCGTCGATGCTGGTGACGCGGGTCATCGGCAGGAACACCCGACGGCGCCCCGGCACCTCGACCACCAGGCCGACGACCAGCGGTGGCAGCACCCCGGCCCGGAACACGACGACGACGTCGCGGGCACGACCGACCTGGTCACCGAGGGGGTCGAAGACGGCGAGGCCGGACATGCGGGCGACGTAGACGCGCGGGGGGGCTCCGCTCACGTCGCACAGGCTAGCGCCGCGTACGGTGAGCGCCGTGGACCCGACCGCCGTGGACCCGACGCTCGCGGTGGCGGGGCTCGAGTACGACGTCGTGGACGTGTTCACCCCGACCCCGTTCGCCGGCAACGCCCTCGCGGTCGTGTACGGCGCGCACGACCTGCCGACCAGCGCCCTGCAGTCGCTGGCCCGCGAGTTCAACCTGTCCGAGACGGTCTTCGCCACACCCACCCCGGACTCGACGGACACGGACTACCGGGTGCGGATCTTCACCCCGATGACCGAGCTGCCGTTCGCCGGCCACCCCTCGGTCGGCGCCGCCTGGGCCCTGGCCCGGCGCGGCCTGGTGGCCGGGCGCGCGCTGGTGCAGGGCTGCACCGCCGGACTGGTCCCCGTCCAGCTGGGCGCGGGCGCGGGTGAGGTGACGTGGGTCGGCGGCACCGACCCGAGGGTGGCGCACGAGATCGACCCGGACGGGCCCCTCGCGGCGACCGGCCTCGGGGCCGAGGACCTGGTCGGGCTGCCCACGCTGGTCGCCGGGGCCGGTCTGGACTTCGGCTACCTGATGGTGCGCCCCGGCGCCGTCGCCAAGGCCATGCCCGACCTGCGGCTGCTGCGCTCGCTGCGGACGCACAGCGCCGGCCTCGCGGGCGTGTCGGTCGTCGGATGGCACGACGGCACGGCTCGGGTGCGGGTGTTCACCGACGACATCGGGGCGGCCGAGGACCCCGCGACCGGCTCGGCCGCGCTGGGTCTGGGCGTCGTCCTGGTCACCCACGGGCTGCTGGACGGCGACGCCACGTCGACGTTCACCGTCCGCCAGGGCGTCGAGATGGGCCGGCCCTCGACCCTGTACGGCGAGGTCACCGCCGCCGGCGGCCGGGCCGTGAGCTGCCGGGTGGGGGGCGAGGTCGTGGCGATCGCGACCGGCACCGTCCGGGTGCCGCCCGGCTGACCTGACAGCAGCCCCAGGGACAGGGCCGACCCCCCCGACGCGCACAGCTCGAGCCCGGCCGCCGGGCCGCGCGGGCGATCGCGCAGGTCGGTGTGGCGGCGTC
>JACMOY010000077.1 GCA_014377795.1 Actinomycetota bacterium
CGCTGGCCTCGGACCCCGACCTGGTCGAGCGCGCCCGGGCGGCCAAGGCGGCCCTCGGCGACCAGGTGTTCGTGCTCGGTCACCACTACCAGCGCGACGAGGTCATCGAGTTCGCCGACGTCACCGGCGACAGCTTCAAGCAGGCCCAGCAGGCCGCGGCCCGCCCGGACTCGCCGTACGTCGTGTTCTGCGGTGTGCACTTCATGGCCGAGAGCGCCGACATCCTGACGGGCCCGCACCAGCAGGTCGTGCTGCCCGACCTGGCCGCCGGCTGCTCGATGGCCGACATGGCCGCGATCGGCCAGGTCGAGGAGTGCTGGGACGACCTGGTCGACGCGGGCGTCGCGGACGACGTCGTGCCCGTCTCGTACATGAACTCGACCGCCGCGATCAAGGCGTTCACCGGCCGCCACGGGGGCACCATCTGCACCTCGTCCAACGCGCGGACGGCGATGACGTGGGCTCTGGAGCAGCGCCCCGCGGGGCGCGGCAAGATCCTGTTCATGCCCGACCAGCACCTGGGCCGCAACACCGCGGTGCTCGAGCTGGGGTTGACGCTCGAGGACTGCGTGCTGTTCGACCCGCACAAGCCCGGTGGCGGCCTGACGCGTCAGCAGCTGCAGGACGCACGGGTCATCCTGTGGCGCGGGCACTGCAGCGTGCACGGGCGGTTCAGCCTGCAGTCGGTGGACGACGTGCGCGCCCGGGTGCCCGGCGTCCAGGTGCTCGTGCACCCCGAGTGCCGGCACGAGGTCGTCACGGCCGCCGACCACGTGGGCTCGACCGAGAAGATCATCCAGACCCTCGAGGCGGCGCCGGCGGGGTCGGCGTGGGCCCTGGGCACCGAGCTGAACCTGGTGCGCCGGCTGGCTCGCGAGCACTCCGACAAGCAGGTCGTGTTCCTCGACAAGACGGTGTGCTTCTGCTCGACGATGAACCGCATCGACCTGCCGCACCTGGTGTGGTCGCTGGAGTCGCTCGTCGCGGGCCGGGTCGTCAACCGGATCCAGGTCGAGGCGGACGTCGCCCACTGGGCCCGGGTCGCCCTCGACCAGATGCTCGCCCTGCCCGGCCGCACCAACCGGGACTGACGGGCCTAGTACCAGCCAAGCTCGGAGGGCTGGGGGAACCCGCCCTGCCACAGCCCGTACCCGACGAGCAGGACGGTCGCGAGGCCGTACGCCAGCAGGACGTGCGGCAGCCGTGCCCTCGAGCGCGTCGCCACGACGACCAGGACCACCGCGACGACGACGCCGAGCGCCGCCGTGCCGCCCTCGAGCGAGTTGGTCGCGTGGGTCGTCCCCACCAGCACAGCCAGCGCGTACGTGGGGATCGAGCCACGCGGCGGGTCGTCGACCAGGACGCCAACCAGGCACGCGGCGACGATCGCGGCTCCGGCGTACCAGACGTAGTGGCCGACGACCTCGTCCCACAGGTGAGCGGCCTCGCCCGGGGCCGTCCGCGCGATCGAGTTGGCCGCCAGGTGGATGCCGTGGCCCTGGACGTAGGTGACCGCGCCGATCCCGAACGCCAACCACACTCGAGGCTGAGAACCGTTGCGCCACAACGCCATGGCGGCCGGCAAGAGCACCACGTAGGGCGTCACCAGGTCGACCCTGTCGGCGACGGTCGTCATGCCGTCGCCACCCAACCCGGACAGCAGGACGCCGACGTGGTGAAAGACGCCGTACGCGGTCGCGCTGGCGGCGACCCACGGCAGCGCCCGGCGCTCACCCACCGTCGTCAGCGGGCCAGGCGCTCGAGCAGGACGGCCTCGGCGAGGCAGACGCGCTCGAACTCGCCGAGGTGCAGGCTCTCGTCGGCGCCGTGGGCGCGACTGTCGGGGTCCTCGACGCCGGTCACCAGGATCGCCGCGTCCGGGAAGATCCCGGCGAACTCGGCGATGAACGGGATCGACCCGCCGATGCCCATGTCGACCGGGGCCACGCCCCAGGCATCGGCGAACGAGGCCCGTGCCGCGTCGTACGCCGGGCCCCGGGCGTCCGCGTCGAAGCCAGCCCCGGTCTCCTTCAGCGTCACCTCGACCTGGGCGCCCCACGGGGCGTTCGCGTGCAGGTGCGCGGCGAGCGCCTCGTAGGCCTGCTGCGGGTCCTGCCCCGGCGCGACGCGCATCGACAGCTTGGCCGTCGCCCGGGGCTGCAGCGTGTTCGACGCCCGCTCGGTGCTCGGGGCGTCGATGCCGACGACGGTCAGGGCCGGTCGGGTCCACAGCCGCGACGTCAGGCGACCGGTGCCGACCAGCTGGACGCCGTCCAGCACGCCGGCGTCGGTGCGCAGCTCGGCCTCGGTCAGGTCCAGGTCGGCCGCCTCGGTGGTGTGCAGGCCGGGCACCGCGACGTCGCCGGCGTCGTCGTGCAGGCAGCCCAGCAGCCGGGTCAGCGCCGTGAGCGCGTCCATGACGGCCCCGCCGTACATCCCGCTGTGGACGCCGTGCTCGAGGGTGCGCACCTCGACGACCGCCTCGACCAGCCCGCGCAGCGACGTGGTGAGCGAGGGGACACCGATCTTCCAGTTGCTGGAGTCGGCCAGCACCAGGACGTCGGCGCTGAGCCTGTCGCGGTGCCGGCGCAGGATCCGCCCCAGCGAGGGCGATCCCGACTCCTCCTCGCCCTCGACGAAGACGGTCACCCCCACCGGCGGCCGCCCGCCGTGGGCCCGGATCGCCGCCAGGTGGGCCATCACGCCGGCCTTGTCGTCGGCGCAGCCGCGGCCGTAGAGCCGACCGGCGCGCTCGACCGGTTCGAACGGCGGACTGGTCCAGTCGGCGTCCTTGCCGGGCGGCTGCACGTCGTGGTGCGCGTACAGCAGCACGGTGGGGGCGCCGTCCGGTCCGGGCAGGTGCCCGACGACGGCGGGCGCGCCCCCCTCGCGCAGCAGCTGGACGTCCTGCAGGCCGGCCCCGCGCAGCAGCTCGGCGACCGCCTGGGCGCTGGCCTCGACGGGCGCCTGGTCGAACGCCGGGGCCGACACGCTGGGGATCCGCACCAGCGCCTCGAGGTCGGCGCGCACCTGCGGCATGCCCTTCGCGACGGCCTCGCGCAGCTGGCGCAGGCGGTTCGGGTCAAGGGGCACGGCGGTTGACGCGGTCACGGTGGTCACAGTGGACCTTATCGACGCCGGCCGATGACCGGCCGAGATCGCCGTCCTGGTCGACCTGACGACCCAGCGGATCGGCACCGGCCGGCTGCTGGTGTGCGCGGGCGCTTCAGCGAGCGGTATGGCGACCGCATCGCGCAGGCCTTCGAGGACACCGCCGGGCGCGGGTAGTCTGGCGTCGTGTTCGGACTCCGCAAGAAGCAGGACCAGACCCCGGTCGACACCGTCCCCGTCGGGTACGGCAAGGGCAAGGCCACGCCCCGGCGCCGCGAGTCCCAGGCGGCCCGCAAGCAGCCGCTGGTGCCGACCGGCCGCGCCGCCCCCGGCCGCGGCGCCAGCAAGGCCACCAAGGACGCCGCCCGCGCCGAGCGGGTGCGCTCGCGCGAGCTGATGATGAGCGGTGACGAGCGCTACCTGCAGGCCCGCGACCGGGGCCCGGTGCGGCGCCTGGCCCGCGACACGGTCGACGGACGCTGGAACGTCGGCGAGTTCCTGCTGCCCGTGATGCTGGTCGTCGTCCTCATGTCGTTCTCCGGCCTGCAGTCGCGCGCACCGCAGGTCTACCTCGCGATCTTCGCCGTGGTCTACGCCATGGTGATCGGCTCGAGCCTGGACGCCTTCTTGATGACCCGGCGGCTGAAGAAGCAGGTGGTCGAGCGCTTCGGCGCCGACGCGTACGTCCGCGGCACCACGATGTACGCCGTGTTCCGCGCCTTCCAGCTGCGCCGCAGCCGCATCCCCCGCCCGGCGGTCAAGCGCGGCGGGCAGCCGGCCTGAGCGGGTGCTCGACCCTGACGACGTCGTGCTCGACCAGCTCGCCCGGCACCTGCCGACCACCCCCCTGCGCGTCCTGTACGTCGGCCCCGCACCGGCCGCCGCACCCGAGCGCCTGCGCAGCCTGGCCCAGCAGCTGACCACGACCTTCGCTCCCGCCGCGGCCACGGGCTCCTACGACCTGGTGTGCGCTCACGACGACCTGCTCGCGATGGACGACCTGCGCCCCGCGGTCGTCGCGCTGTGCGACGCCGTGGGCGCGGGCGGCGTCGTGTCGCTGCTCGCTACCGCGCACCGGCTGGAGGAGGTCGCGTCCTACGTCGCTGGTCGGCGGATGCACGTCGAGGCCTGGTACGGCGTCGGGGCGGACGGGGCACCCGTCGGCCAGCGCCGCGACGCTCCCCTCGTCCACGTCGTGGGACGGCGCGCCGGTGTCGGTGGCACTGCGTAGGGTCTCGAGCATGGACTTTCGATACCTCGGCAACTCCGGCCTGAAGATCTCCGAGATCACCTACGGCAACTGGCTCACCCACGGTTCGCAGGTCGAGAACGACGTCGCCACGCAGTGCGTGCACGCCGCCCTCGACGCTGGCATCACCACCTTCGACACGGCGGACGTCTACGCCAACACCAAGGCCGAGACGGTCCTCGGCGAGGCCCTGAAGGGTCAGCGGCGCGCCTCGGTCGAGATCTTCACCAAGGTCTACTGGCCCACCGGCCCCGCGGGCCCCAACGACACCGGGCTGTCGCGCAAGCACGTCATGGAGTCGATCGACGGCTCGCTGCAGCGGCTGCAGACCGACTACGTCGACCTCTACCAGGCGCACCGGTTCGACACCGAGACCCCGCTGGAAGAGACGATGCAGGCCTTCGCCGACATCGTCCGGGCGGGCAAGGCGCTCTACATCGGTGTCAGCGAGTGGACGGCCGAGCAGATCCGCGCGGGCGTGGCCCTGAGCAAGCAGCTGGGCTTCCAGCTGATCTCCAGCCAGCCGCAGTACTCCATGCTCTGGCGGGTCATCGAGGACGAGGTCGTCCCGACGTCCAAGGAGCTGGGGCTGGGCCAGATCGTCTGGTCGCCGATCGCCCAGGGTGTGCTCAGCGGCAAGTACCTGCCCGGCCAGGCTCCCCCGCCCGGCTCGCGCGCCACGGACGAGAAGGGCGGCGCCGACATGATCAAGCGGTTCATGGCCGACGACGTGCTGACCCGGGTGCAGGCGCTGAAGCCGGTCGCCGAGCAGCTCGACCTCACCATGGCTCAGCTGGCGGTGGCCTGGGTGCTGCAGAACGACAACGTGTCTGCGGCGCTGGTCGGTGCCTCGCGGCCCGAGCAGGTGCACGAGAACGTCAAGGCGGCCGGCGTACGCATCCCCGCCGAGGTCATGACCCGGATCGACGAGGTCCTCGGTGACGTCGTCGAGCGCGACGGCGCACTGACGGCGAAGAACTCCCCGCCCAAGCGCATCGGCAGCTGATGCGCGCCTGCGGTCGGCGCTACTGCGCCGGCCGCAGGCTCATCGGGCCGTAGACCACCTGGTCGTTCTCGAGCAGCTGCACCGCCTCGACACCGTCCTCGAGCAGCGCGCGCCACTCCTCGCCCAGCCAGCTCTCGGCGTCGGACTGGGTCGGGAACCCCCTGCTCGGCGCGCCGGCGGGAGTCACCGCCGAGCCGTCGGCGTCCTCGTAGCGCCACGACCACACTTCTCTCATGGGCCGACCCTACGACGAGGGCCGCGCGAGCGCCGCCACCGCACCGATCACCACGACCGCCGGCGAGCGGACCCCGGCCCCCTCGGTGCAGGCCCGGGCCAGCGTGGTCACCGCGACGTGCCGCCCGCTGTCCTGCACGCCCGCCACGGGCGTCGATGCCGCAAGCCCGTGCTGGATCAGCTCAGCGGCGATCGCCGGCAGGTTGTCGACCGCCATCAGGCACACCAGCGTCAGGCCGCTCACAGCGAGCGCACCCCACTCGACCGACCCCCGCGGGTCGCCCGGCGGTACGTGCCCCGAAACCACGGCGAACCCCTGGGACAGGCCGCGGTGGGTGACCGGGACGCCGGCGAGCCCGGGCACCGCGACCGCGCTGGTCACCCCGGGGACGACCTCGACCTCGATGCCGGCGGCGGTGCAGGCCTCGACCTCCTCCATGCCCCGGCCGAGGACGAACGGGTCGCCGCCCTTGAGCCGCACCACCACCTTGCCGGCCAGCGCGTGCTCGACGAGGGTCGCGTTGATCTGCTCCTGAGGGGTGAACGCCCCGCGCGGCACCTTCGAGACGTCGACGACCACGACGTCCTCGCGCAGCCCATCCAGCGCGGCGAGCGGGGCCAGGCGGTCGACCACGACGACGTCGGCCTCGGCCAGCCGCTGCCACCCGCGCACGGTGAGCAGGCCCGGATCGCCGGGGCCACCACCCACGAGGACCACGCGGCCGGACGTCGGCCGCGGGCGTCCGGCCGGGGCCGCACCCGACCGCAGCGCCCGGTCGACGGCCGCCACCGCGGCGTCGCGCAGGGCCACGGCCCGGCGGGGGTCGCGGTCCGCGTGCACCGCGACCACCGCTGGGCCGGTGCGACCGACCGCCGGCATCCACGCGGTCGCGACGCTGGCGTCGTCCGCGCGGACGCACCAGGTCTGCTGGGCCGCGGCCTCGGCCACCACCTGGGCGTTGACCGCAGGCCGGTCGGTGCACGCCATCGCCAACCATGCGCCGTCCAGGTCACCGGCCTCGAAGCCGCGCGCCACCAGGGTGATGTGGCTGCGCTCGGCCAGGTCGGCCAGGGCGTCCACGCAGACAGGGGCGACCAGGACGACGTCCGCGCCGACCGCGAGCAGGCTGGTGACCCGACGCAGTGCCACCGACCCGCCGCCGACCACGACGACCCGCCGGCCGCGCACGAGCAGGCCGAGGGGCAGCAGGTCGTCGCTCACCGGCCCATGGTGGCAGGCGCCGATCAGCGATCAGTTCAGCCGGGGGTCGGCCAGGGCGACCGCCCAGTCGTGGGTCCACCCGGGCGGCGAAGGACTGGTCAGCAGCTCGATCCGCAGCCGCTGCACCCCCGTGACGTCGACCACGGCCGGCTCGCGGCCGCTCGCCCGGGCGGGCAGCGTCGCGAGGACGACGCCGTCCCCGAGGACGTTGACCGTGCCCGTCGTGGCGTCCCCGTCAGCCTGCAGCGTGACCGCGGGGACACCGGTCAGCCGGGTGAACGCCCCCGCCAGGTCGTACTCGACGGCGCCGGCCACGGCGACCGGGGCCCGCGCGTTCACCACCTGCAGCGACCCGCCGTACAGCGTGCGGAAGGTGCTGTCGACCAGCGCGTTCGTGGCGACCGCACCCTCGACCGCGACCGGGCGCAGCTCGGACAGGGACGTCGCGGAGTCCACACCCAGCTCGGCCGCCGGCGTCGGCGACAGCACGGGAGTGACCAGCACCAGGTCGGACCCGAAGCTGACGTCCAACGGCCCGCGGTCCAGCGAGCGGACGGCGAGCGTGCGCGCGCCCTGCACGTCCAGGGTCAGCGGCACGACCTCACCGTCCTTGACGAACCGCCGCAACCGCAGGCGCCCGTCGACCCGCACCTCGACCAGGCGCGCGCCGCTGGACCGGAACCCGTTGTTGGTGAACGGCAGCAGCGTCAGCGCCGTCCCGAGGCTGGCCGCGCCGGCACCGAGGTCGAACGAGACGTCGGCGAACCCGGTGCGGATGCCTCGGGGGTACGCGCGCCCTGCGACCCGCATCGAGCCGACGCCGTACGACGGGTAGCCGGACAGCTCCGGTCGGCCGGCGATCAACGGGGTGATGTCCGCGAGGTAGGTCGAGGGGTGACCGGACGCCGGGCCGCTCACCACGCGCACCGCCACGTCGGGCGAGGTCACGCCGAACCGGCCGTCGGGCTGGGTCGTCAGCACCCGGTAGAGGTGCACACCAGGCTCGGGCACCGGCACCCGCAGGGCGAACTCCCCCGCCGCGCCCTGCGCGGTCGCGGCGAGCAGCACCCACTGGGCGCCGCGGCGCTCGAGCAGCCGCACGCCGTGCCCGGGTCGGGCCTGCTGGGCAGCACCGGTCAGGACGAGCAGCCCGCCGTCGCGCACGCGACCGGGCGCACCGAGCGTCACCGCGGGACGCTGCACCTGCACGACCCGTTCTGGCGAGACCCCCGCCGCTGCGGCCGTCGTCCGCGGCGCCACCACGCGATAGCGGTGACGACCCGGCGCGGGGGCCACGACGGCGAAGCGCCAGCCGCCCGAGGCCGCCCGGCGGCCGACCTCGCGCCAGGTCCCCGCGACGTCGACCTGCAGCACCACGACACGCCGACCGGCGGGGGTGATCGAGCCGGTGAGGACCACCTGCTCGCCGGGCACCGCCGTGGGCGCCGCGGTCCGCAGCCCGTCGACGTACACGTGCGCGGCGATCGTCAGGCCGGTCCGCGCCCGCGCGGACGCGGGTCGCACCACCGGGCCGACGGTCTGGCCGAAGCAGGCCAGCACACCGAGGAGCAGCGCGACCCCTGCACGGGCGCGTCTGGTCATCGGGGGACCCCTCGTCGTGCGGCCGCGTCACCAGCATGACCGCCTGTGCGGACCCTAACCGCGCAGACGACCGGCGCACAGGCGAAATCCGCGACACCACCCGCACGGCGCACCCGACGGCGGGGGTGATCGGCTAAGGTGGCGACCGAAGTACCAGCGTGAGACCCAGGGGAAGCCGGTCAGAACCCGGCGCTGTCCCGCAGCCGTAGGTCACGGATCGTCGTGACGAGTCGGAGTGCCTGGCCTTGCGAGTGGCTCCAATGAACCGTCGAGGTCACGGCTCGGAGCCCGGATCGTCTCGATCCGAGCACGCCCACGTCCCGCGGACGTTGGGCGCGTGCGGCTCTCGATGCCCGGGTCTTGCCGGTGGACCGTCCATGAGAGGCAGTCATGTCACGCGCCACCTCCGCCCGTCGCCGGTTCCTGGTCGGTGGTGCCCTCGGGGCGCTGGCGATCCTCATCGCCGCCCCCGCGTACGCCGACACCACGCCCACCCCCAACATCAGCGCGACGACGCCGACCGGCTCACCCAGCGCGGTCCCCACTGCCTCGCCCAGCTCGACCACAGCCGCCACCCCCAGCCCCACGACGACGCCTGTCGTGCCCGGTCCGACGCTGAGAGTGGTCGCGGCGA